>NZ_JAHLRC010000057.1:0-26762 GCF_018919545.1 Citrobacter sp. S46_ASV_140 | reverse complement strand
ATCGTTCAGGTTAATACTATTTTTCCCTTCTCTTTTGCCATGAAATTCTGCATCATGAAATTCAAACTCTATTGCCATTAGGATGACGACCATGTCTGATATCGACGCTCAGCGTCTGGCCGAACGTATTGATACCGTGCTGGATATCCTCGTTGCAGGTGATTACCACTCAGCCATCCACAATCTTGAAATTCTGAAAGCTGAACTGTTAGATACGGTCAAAGAAGATGCCGAATCTTTGGCGAAAAAGCAGAAGGCGCCATGGGAGATCTGATGACAGTGATCTTTTGATGTCGCTGCTATCAGCAACTGCAGATAATGCAGTTTCCGTTTAATTTCCGATACGATATCGCAATAAAATTAATACTATGAATTCCCGACAACAATCTATTTTGCAGATGGTGACCGATAAAGGTCAGATGAGCGTCGCCGATCTGGCAAAAGTCACCGGTGTCTCCGAAGTGACGATTCGACAAGATCTGAACACGCTGGAAAAACAGAGTTACTTACGCCGAGCCCACGGTTTTGCTGTTTCATTGAACAGCGATGATGTTGAAACGCGCATGATGACCAATTTCACTCTGAAACGTGAACTGGCTGAATTCGCTGCATCTCTGGTCAGTCCAGGCGAATCCGTATTCATTGAGAATGGCAGCAGCAATGCACTTCTGGCCAGAACGCTGGCAGAGCAAAAAGATGTCACCATCATCACCGTGAGCAGCTACATTGCTCATCTGCTCAAAGAAACGCCCTGTGAAGTGATTCTTCTCGGTGGAATTTACCAGAAAAAAAGTGAGAGCATGGTCGGCCCCTTAACTCGCCAGTTTATCCAGCAGGTACACTTCAGTAAGGCCTTTATCGGCATTGACGGCTGGCAGGCTGATACCGGTTTTACCGGACGCGATATGATGCGTTCTGACGTGGTTAACGCGGTGCTGGAAAAAGGCGCAGAAGTTATTGTGTTGACCGACAGCTCAAAATTCGACGCCATTCACCCTTACACGCTGGGTCCATTAGAGCGATTCAGCCGCGTAGTAACGGACTCCAGACTCAGCGCCAGCGTACAAATGCAGCTCGAACATTCAGGATTAATCGTCAATATCATTGATGCCCACACATAAAATCTTCAGTAGATGGTTTGTCAGCAGACAAATCATCTGCTCTCTGAGAGTTATCTGACAATCCAATTAAGACTTTTTACCTGTCGTTAACAGGATAAAGTCGTAAAATTAATGTTAGCGATATAACAGGAACGAACCTCCAACTTCAGGATAGTGTTTGTAATGCCTTCGCTAAACGGTTTCACGGAAATATCTTCGATAGTCTTAATTTGACGCTATCCTTAAAGAACACTGGATTCCGTGAATCAATAATTCAGGAGAAAGTATTATGTTAGTAACGAGCAAAAAAATGACCGCTGCCATTCTGGCGATTACTCTGGCAATGTCGCTGAGTGCCTGCTCTAACTGGTCCAAACGAGATCGTAACACCGCAATCGGTGCTGGTGCAGGTGCAATAGGTGGTGCAGTCCTGACTGACGGCAGCACGCTGGGTACGCTGGGTGGTGCTGCAGTAGGTGGTATTATCGGCCACCAGGTGGGTAAATAATCTACGGTTAAACGGCTCGATATAATAATACGTTTACTTTTTCAGGTCTGTATTATTAAAAAGCCACGGAAAATTTCCGTGGCTTTTTTATTAACCGCCAGCCAGTTTAACTTTCATTCCTTTAGCTTCCAGCAGCGATTTAATCAGGTCGCGTTTATCCCCCTGAATTTCAATCACGCCATCTTTCACTGCTCCACCGCAACCACACTTTTTCTTCAGTTCTGCGGCTAATTTGGTCAGTTCGGCATCGTCTTGATCAATACCGGTAATCAGGCACACGCCCTTCCCTTTGCGACCACTGGTCTGGCGCTGGATACGAACAATGCCATCGCCTTTTGGACGCTCAGGCGCTGTTTTCGGTTCATCAATACGCCCGGAGTCGGTAGAGTAGACCAGACGAGAGTTTGAGTCGTTCATTTACGCACCTCGTTTCAGGGAAGCATTGATCATCTTCAGCGTCTGCGCGGGATCGGCCGACTGGGTGACCGGACGACCAATCACCATGTAATCCACACCTGCTAATTGCGCCTGTTCCGGTGTCATAATACGACGCTGATCGCCCGCCTCGCTGCCTTCTGGACGAATCCCCGGCGTCACCAGCTTAAATGCCTGGCCCAACGCCTGCTTGAATCGCACCGCTTCCTGAGCTGAGCATACGACACCGTCCAGACCACAATTCTGGGTTAAGCGCGCCAGTCTTTCAGCATAATCTGCAGGTGACAACGTCACGCCGAGATCGGCGAGGTCGCTGGCTTCCATACTGGTCAGAACCGTCACGGCAATCAGCAACGGCGCGTCCTGGCCAAAAGGCACTAAGGCTTCACGGGCTGCAGTCATCATACGCGCCCCGCCAGAAGCGTGAACGTTAACCATCCAGACGCCAAGTTCGGCAGCAGCGGCAACTGCATGTGCGGTGGTATTGGGAATATCATGAAATTTCAAATCAAGAAAGACGTCAAAACCACGCTGTTGTAGATCGCGAACCAACTGAGGTCCAAAAAGCGTGAACATCTCTTTGCCCACTTTCAAACGGCAATCACGAGGATCAATTCTGTCGACAAAAGCTAATGCTTTATCGCGATTAGAATAATCGAGAGCGACAACGACAGGAGAATCGGTAACAGCACGAGAAGAAGATGAAGCAGTAAACGTCATGACCAGACCTTCTTGAGGATGGGCGCCCACGGCGGCGCGAAATGGGTAAACGGCGTGCATTCTACCTGCGGTAATAGAAAATTAACAGGCGCGATTACATTTCTGCCAGGCGAACCGGCAGCAGAGGTTGAGGATGGTTCTATTACACACCAACAGTATGTTGTAACTAAAATGAGGTTTTTTTAAAAATTACAGCCCATCAAGTCCGCGAATGGGCTTAATGGTTGACCATGAACGGCAGGATGGACAGTGCCAGTACAGCGTATACGCCGTAAAACCGCACTTCTGGCAGCTGTAACGCGGTTTACTGCGTACCTGCTCTCCGACCATATCGCGCAGAACCATCAGGCTCTCTTTGGCACGCCCTTCTTCTGCTTCGTGAAGATGATAATCCATCAGCTTGTGGAACACGCGCATCGTAGGATGACGTTGCAGCTGACGAGTGATATAGACCTGAGCGGTATCAGCCCCCTCACGCGCCTCAAGAATATCAGCCAGCATCAGTTCGGCGGCGGCACCAGTATTTTCCTCGACGGCCCGACGTAAAAACTCCGCCCACTCATCGTTTTTCCCCAGATGCTGGTAGCAGCTTTGCAGCATTTCCAGCGTTTCGCTGACCAGCTCTTTGTCCTGGGAAATGACCCGTTGCAGGCTTTCAACCGCCTTCGCGTAATCACCTTTTTCCATGTACACGCGACCCATCATGATGGATACCCGTGCACTGTTTTTGTCTGCCGCGGCGCCTTTTTTCAACAGCGTCATGGCGCGATCCATATCGTCGCTACCCATTTGCTGTAAGGCCAGTTCGCAGTAGAAGTGGGCTATCTCATTACGCTGTTTGTCTTTGCCGAGTTTTACCAGACGCTCTGCGACATCAATGGCTTTTTGCCATTCGCTGGTGGCCTGATAAATTTGCAACAGTTGTTGTAATGCGCCAACCCGAAAATCAGTTTCATCGGTAAGCTGATTGAACATGTCTTCCGCGCGGTCGTACAGTCCCGCGGCCATGTAGTCGCGCCCCAGCTGTTGCACGGCCAGCAAACGCTGCTCGTAGGTCAGCGAGGCACTTTCCATTAACGTTTGATGGATGCGGATTGCGCGATCGACTTCACCGCGAGAGCGGAACAGGTTTCCGAGGGTGAGATGAGCCTCAACGGTGCCTGTGTCCTCTTTTAGCATATCAAGGAACAGATCCACCGCTTTATCTTGTTGGTTGCTCAGGAGGAAGTTAACCCCGGCGACATAGTCACGAGAAAGACGGTTAGCTTCATCCTGCTTGGTTTGTTGCGCACTTCTGCGACCCATATACCACCCATAGGCAGCGGCTACAGGTAAAAGCAGAAACAACAACTCCAACATAAATAATTATTCCTTCACAACCGACGAATCGGCAGATACCGCAACGTCGGTCGCAGGCGCAAGCTGGTTTTCCAGTCGTTTAATTTTACGTTCGGCGCGCGCAAGAGACACACGAACCTTCAGCCAGAAAAGGCCGCAAATTAGCCAACCAATCGCAAACCCTGCGGCAAACAATACAGCAAGCAGCGTAGAGATACGATACTCACCCTGAGCCAGCAGGTAATTAAACGTAACCTGTTGATCGTTTTGCGCACCCAATGTCACCGAAATAACAAAAATCGCCAACACCAGTAAGAAAATGAGTAAATATTTCACATTACTTCCCGTTATGTGGTTTGAGCGAATAAATCGTGTCCAACTTACCGCGTTGAGCCCTTTAAATTACCATTTTCACAACGAGTGCGAAACGGAAAAGCGCTTTCCACTTTCTGATTTGAGGGCAAAATTTGAAAAATCAATCATCGCTAGCTTTCTTGTTCTCGCTGCGCGATTTCTTTTTTCTCCTGCACTGGTGGGGTTAATGGTCCGCATACCCGCTGTGCAAGCCAGGTTGCCAGCGTCACCAGCAGCCACGAAATCAGCGTTGCCACCACCAAATCACGGGGCCAGTGCATGCCTAACAGCAAGCGGCTGCCCATCACGCCGGTCGCCCAGACCAGCAAAAACACAATCGTCAGCGTACGTCTGCGCGGCCATAACAGCCCTACGCCCAGTAAAGCCCAACTGGCGGCAAACATCGTATGTCCGGACGGAAAGGCAAACCCCGTTTCTTTTTGCCAGTGCTTGCGTAAAAACGTTGGAATATCCTGCTGTTCAGCCAATTGTTCTTTGACTAAATGCCCACGATCTTTACGTTTTAAAGTGTAGAACTCATCAACCGGAATATGGTGCGTTTTTTCCAGCCACACGACAAAAGGTCGCGGTTCTTGCACCCTGTCTTTTACCCAGGACTTCACGCCCTGTCCCACTAAAATCGCCGCTGCCAGAATAGCAAACAGCATTACCGCGGCTTTAAGACGAAAACGCAGGCACCACAGAAACCACGCACAAAGCGCAACGTGAGTGATAATTCCCCACGGCTGCGTCACCGTTTCCGTTACCCAGTACAAGGACTTTAACCACCAGACATTGTGCCCCGGCTGCCAGCTCCAGCCTGATACCCATACGGCAACCGGCATGATAAGTAGCAGTCCGGTCCCCACTGCGGTGCGCTTTGCAATAGACAGCATTGCCTCTCCTTTCGTCGATAAGTATCACAATCATAACTGAAAAATTCACACGTCGGGAAAATTGACAATTTTGTGCCATTCCAAAAGCGAATCCGTGGTCGCGATTAGGTGAACGTAGTTGCCTTATGGCAAAATAGTGTAATACAGAACAGAAGCCGACAGGCGAAGGCACGACGAGTGCCAGCATAATCTGGAGAATTACATGCAGCTTAAACGTGTGGCAGAAGCCAAACTGCCAACCCCCTGGGGTGATTTCCTGATGGTGGGATTTGAAGAACTGGCAACCGGACACGATCATGTCGCACTGGTTTTTGGCGATATCACAGGCCAAACACCTGTCCTGGCGCGCGTCCACTCCGAATGTCTGACTGGCGATGCGCTGTTTAGCCTGCGTTGCGATTGCGGTTTCCAGCTCGAAGCGGCCCTCACCCACATTGCTGAAGAAGGACGTGGTATTCTTCTTTATCACCGTCAGGAAGGACGCAACATTGGCCTGCTCAACAAAATCCGCGCTTACGCGTTGCAGGACCAGGGTTATGATACCGTTGAAGCGAATCATCAGTTGGGATTTGCGGCAGACGAGCGCGATTTCACGCTGTGTGCCGATATGTTCAAGCTGCTGGGCGTGGATGCGGTACGTTTGCTGACCAATAACCCGAAGAAAGTTGAAATCCTGACCGAAGCGGGAATCAATATTGTTGAGCGCGTGCCGCTGATCGTGGGCCGTAATCCAAAAAATGAACATTATCTGGACACCAAAGCCGCCAAGATGGGACATTTGCTGGGCAAATAATCGTTGTCACCGCCTATCAAAAAGCCTGCTCTCGCAGGCTTTTTTGCATTTTAATTCAACATATTACGAATCACGTAGTGCAGAATGCCGTCGTTTTGGTAATACGTTAGCTCCGTCGCGGTATCAATGCGACAGCGGCATAGAATCACCTCTTTACGCCCATCTGCGCGGACCATACTCACCGGAACTGTCGCCCCCGGTTTAATGTTTTGTAGGTCCGTAATATCGATCGCCTCCTCACCGGTTAATCCCAGCGTTTTACGCGTGACGCCCTGCGGGAACTCCAGCGGTAAAATGCCCATGCCAATCAGGTTAGAACGGTGAATTCGCTCAAAAGACTCTGCGATAACCACGCGAACGCCCAGCAAACGTGGGCCTTTCGCCGCCCAGTCGCGGCTGGATCCGGATCCATATTCTTTCCCGGCAATCACCGCCAGAGGCACGTTCTCCTGCTGGTATTGCATGGCCGCATCATAAATAGCCACCACTTCGGTTCCCGGCAAATGACGCGTCATGCCACCTTCCACGCCAGGTACCATCTCATTGCGAATACGAATATTGGCAAAGGTACCACGCATCATCACTTCATGATTCCCGCGTCGTGAACCGTAGGAGTTAAAATCTTTACGCTCAACGCCATGGCTTTGCAGATAACGCCCCGCTGGGCTGTCTGGCTTAATACTGCCGGCAGGAGAAATATGGTCGGTGGTAACAGAATCTCCGAGCATCGCCAGAATACGCGCACCGTGAATGTCCTGAACCGGATCCGGCGTAGCCTGCATACCATCGAAGAACGGTGACAAACGGATATAGGTCGAGTCAGACTGCCAGCCATAGGTATCAGCGCGATCAACCTGGATTGCTTTCCATTCTGGCGTGCCTTCAAAGACTTCAGCATACTCTTTATGGAACATGGCGGTAGAGACCTGCTCAACGGCGCGGGCAATTTCCTTGGCTGTCGGCCAAATATCTTTCAGATAAACAGGATCGCCTTTTCTGTCATGGCCTAACGGATCTTTCGTCAGGTTGATGTTCATATTCCCCGCCAGCGCGTAGGCCACCACCAGCGGCGGAGACGCCAGCCAGTTGGTCTTCACGAGCGGATGGATACGACCTTCAAAGTTACGGTTTCCAGAAAGCACTGCCCCAACCGTAAGATCGCCTTTTTTGATGGCTGTTTCGATAGGATCGGGTAAGGGTCCAGAGTTGCCAATACAGGTGGTACAGCCATAACCCACAAGATTAAATCCCAGCTCATCAAGGTACGGAGTGAACCCAGCCTTTGCCAGATAATCGGAAACCACCTTCGATCCTGGCGCCAACGAGGCTTTCACCCATGGCTGACGTTTCAAACCAAGCGTTACGGCTTTTTTCGCCAGCAGCCCCGCCGCCATCAATACGCTTGGGTTTGAGGTGTTGGTACAAGAGGTGATAGCGGCTATCACCACCGCGCCGTCCGGCAGCTTATACTGCTGACCGCTCATGGTATAGTCCACTGGCTGGCGGTCTTTCAGCGAGCTATTCACCTCGAGTTCATTACTCGCCGAAAAGGCTTTCGGCACATCAGCCAGCGCCACCCGATCCTGCGGACGCTTCGGTCCAGCAAGGCTTGCCTCTACGCTGCCCATATCCAGCTCCAACGAACTGGTAAACACAGGTTCATCCCCTGGGTTACGCCACATTCCCTGCGCTTTAGCATAGGCATTGACCAACTCAACCTGTTCCTCACTGCGCCCGCTCAGACGCATATACTCAAGGGTAATGTCATCGATCGGGAAGAAACCGCAGGTTGCGCCGTATTCCGGTGCCATGTTCGCAATGGTTGCTCGATCGGCCAGAGGTAAGGTGTCCAACCCATCACCGTAGAATTCAACGAATTTACCGACGACACCGTGCTTACGCAGCATCTGGGTGACGGTCAGAACCAGGTCGGTGGCAGTGATGCCTTCCCGCAATTTACCCACCAGTTTAAAGCCCACAACATCTGGGATCAGCATTGAGACCGGTTGACCCAGCATTGCCGCTTCAGCTTCAATGCCTCCAACGCCCCAGCCCAGCACACCGAGACCATTAATCATCGTGGTATGGGAATCGGTACCGACCAGTGTATCGGGATAAGCCACCCACTCACCGTCCTGTAACTCGCTCCAGACAGCTTTGCCAAGATACTCAAGGTTAACCTGGTGGCAAATCCCCGTACCCGGCGGTACAACGCTGAAGCGACTAAATGCCTGCTGTCCCCATTTCAGGAACACATAACGTTCATGGTTACGTTCCATTTCCAGACGCACGTTTTCTTCGAAAGCATCATCATCACCGAAACGATCCACCGTTACCGAGTGGTCAATGACAAGATCCACTGGCGAAAGCGGATTCACTTTTGCCGTATCCCCACCCAGACGTTTTACCGCTTCGCGCATGGCGGCGAGATCGACCACCGCCGGCACGCCGGTAAAATCCTGCATCAGAACACGAGCAGGTCGATAGGCAATTTCTCGATCGGCATGGGCGGTCTTCAGCCAATGCGCAAGCGCATGAATATCATCTTCGGTAACGGAATTACCGTCCTGCCAGCGAAGCAGGTTTTCCAGCAAAACTTTTAGCGATTTCGGTAAACGGGTGATATCACCCAGTGATTTAGCGGCCAGCGGCAGACTGTAGTAACGGTAGGTTTTATCTTTAACCTGCAATGTGTCCTTACTGGCTTCTCGTAGGGTCGACGACATAGCTCCTCCTTAATGACAGGGTTGGATCCCCTGGTTTTCCTCAGGGTTAGTATTAAAGATAACACAAACAAAATGTAACGCTTTGATAACAACTCAAATTGATAAAAGTGGAGGGCTACAAAAGGGGCAACTGAAGTATCTGGCGAGGAGAAAGGTTTAAGCGGTCAAGGTTAATACGGTGATAAGCATGGCTCATCACGATTGCCCGGAATAAAATATTTGCAGTACAAGACAACGGACTAATAATAATTATAAAATTCGTATCAATTATTGTTTCTGTTCATCATCATCCGCAAACAGATCGATAAACGTCCGTTGTTCAGGAGAGAGTTTCCAGGTCGCTGGAATATTCGGCTTATTCTCTGCGCTGCGTTGACTCTCTTGTTCAGGGTCATCCGGAGATGGCATCACGGTGGAGCGTTGTTCCAGTGTGGACATGACCTACCCCCACACGTTCCAGGCCACGAGCGCGACAATAATCCAGAACACGGCAGAGCCAAGAAACACAGCGAACCAGGCTTTACGTTTCATCACGGGATCCCGGCGTGCTGGCTGGTTTCCTGAAGGCATCGCTAACCTCATACTATCGAAATCACTTATCATTTAAGCACCAAACAATCGGTACAATTAATCATCAGATAGGAGGAATCCTAATAAAAAAGGTCAAAAAAAGCCAGTTAATTTTCATGCTCGACCTGATAAATAAATTAATTATTTGATCGGTTATAAATATTTGAGAGGGGTTTTTGGCGACCTTACTAATTTGAAACTACTTTAGCAAGTGTTTACCATAAACAATATATGGTTAATATATAGAGGAAAAATATTGAATAGATTCAGACTCTGCCGTCGGTATCGCTTTATGTTTGAGGATACCGACGAGGTAACAGCCGTTATTATTTCTCAGGCAATTTAATATCTTTAAACATGGCTTCAATATCGTCGTTGGAACGTAGCGCCACCGCCGTATCTACCACATCACGCGTCAGATGCGGCGCGAAACGTTGAATAAAATCATACATGTAACTGCGTAAAAAAGTGCTGCGACGAAAACCAATCTTGGTGGTGCTATGGCTGAAGATATCATGGGCATCAACGCGCACCAGGTCAGGGTCGGAGACAGGATCAACCGCCATACTGGCAATTACCCCCACGCCGAGGCCCAGGCGTACATAGGTCTTAATGACATCGGCATCGGTCGCGGTAAAAACTATACGCGGCTCAAGCCCCGCACGGTTGAACGCGGTGTCCAGTTCCGAACGTCCGGTAAATCCAAACGTGTAGGTCACCAGCGGGTACTGCGCCAGTTCTTCAATGGATACGGCGGATTTGCCCGCCAACGGATGGTCCGGCGTAACGACAATCGAACGGTTCCAGTGGTAGCAAGGCAGCATCACCAGATCGTCATACAGGTGCAGGGCTTCCGTCGCGATAGCAAAATCTGCATTCCCTTTCGAGACGGCTTCGGCGATTTGCGTCGGCGACCCCTGGTGCATATGCAATGAGACGCGTGGATAACGCTCAATAAAGCCTTTAATAACGTTCGGCAAAGCGTAACGCGCCTGAGTGTGCGTGGTGGCGATATACAGTGAGCCTTTGTCCGGCCAGGTATGTTCGCCAGCAACGGACTTAATGGCATCCACCTTCGACAAAACTTCTCGCGCGATTCGAATGACTTCCTGCCCCGCTGGCGTAACCTGGGTCAGGTGCTTACCGCTACGGGCAAAAATCTGGATGCCAAGTTCATCTTCCAGCATACGAACTTGCTTACTGATACCTGGCTGAGAGGTATAAAGCCCTTCCGCCGTTGAGGAGACATTAAGGTTGTGGTTCACCACCTCAACAATGTAGCGAAGCTGCTGTAATTTCATGTTAAGCCATCCCGATTTGCGCCATCAAATCATCGTTTCAGAGCAGGCTCGTTGGCGCTGCTAATACGATTTAATAATAAAAAGTGTGTTAACTATAACCACTATATCATTTCTATGTGAGCTGTATAGGGATGACAAAAAATAATACGCCAGAAACAAAAAGGGCCGCTTACGCGACCCTTTGAGGAGAAATTCAGCCGGAATGCTGTTATTTCTTCCCTTCTACCCATTTACCGTCAACGAAGAACGCGGACCAGCCGGTCGCCTTACCGTCTTTCTCCGCAGCAACGTATTGCTGCTTGGTTTTACGGCTGAAACGAACCATCGACTTGTTGCCGTCCGGGTCAGTCTGCGGCGCATCTGCCAAATAGCGCAGTTTTTCCGGCAGACGATCGCGGAAGCGGTACAACTCTTCAACCAGCGGCGCACGTGTCTCACGTGATTTCGGGAACGTATTTGCCGCCAGGAAGATACCTGCAGCACCATCACGTAACACGAAATACGCATCAGATTTTTCACACGGCAGTTCTGGCAACGGAACCGGATCCTCTTTCGGTGGAGCAACTTCACCGTTACGCAGGATCTTACGGGTATTTTTGCACTCGTCGTTGGTACACGCCATGTACTTGCCGAAACGTCCCATTTTCAGGTGCATTTCAGAGCCACATTTCTCGCACTCAACGATAGGACCGTCATAACCCTTGATGCGGAATTCGCCTTCCTCGATCTCATAGCCATCACAGGTAGGGTTATTACCGCATACATGCAGCTTGCGCTTAGGATCGATAAGGTAGCTGTCCATCGCCGTGCCGCACTTCTGGCAGCGACGTTTGGCGCGCAAAGCGTTGGTTTCCGCATCGTCGCCTTCCAGCACGTTCAGCACTTCATTTTCCGGCACCAGGTTAATGGTGGTTTTGCAACGCTCTTTCGGGGAAAGCGCATAGCCAGAACAACCCAGGAAAACGCCGGTGCTGGCGGTACGAATACCCATCTTGCGTCCGCAGGTTGGGCAATCAATGCTGGTCAGCACCATCTGGTTCGGACGCATACCGCCCTCTTCAGGATCTTTCTCGGCTTTATCCAGTTGCTGAGTAAAATCAGTGAAGAAGTTGTCGAGTACGCCCTTCCATTCGGCTTCGTGATTTGCCACCTGGTCGAGACTGTCTTCCATCTGCGCGGTAAAGTCGTAGTTCATCAGTTCGCGGAAGTTTTCTTCCAGACGATCGGTGACGATTTCACCCATTTTTTCAGCGTAGAAGCGACGGTTCTCAACGCGAACATAACCGCGATCCTGAATCGTAGAAATGATCGACGCATACGTGGATGGACGACCAATACCACGTTTTTCAAGCTCTTTAACCAGCGAAGCTTCACTGAAGCGCGCAGGCGGTTTGGTAAAGTGTTGCGCAGGTGTCAGTTCGATGAGCGTCAACGTATCGCCTTTATCCACCGCTGGTAAAATGCGGTCTTCATCGCCCTTACGCAGCGCAGGCATCACTTTCGTCCAGCCATCGAAGCGCAGAATACGACCACGCGCCTTCAGACGGAAATCACCCGCACCCACCGTCAGCGTGGTGGAATCATATTTAGCAGGCGTCATCTGACAGGCAACAAACTGACGCCAGATCAGCTGATACAGTTTTTGCGCATCGGCTTCCATATCTTTCAGCGATTCCGCCTGAACGGCGACATCGGAAGGACGGATAGCTTCGTGCGCTTCCTGCGAGTTCTCTTTGCTGGCGTACTGGTTCGCGCTCTCCGGCAGATACTTTTTGCCGAAATTATCGCTGATGTAATCGCGAACCATGTTCACCGCATCCTGGCTCAGGTTGGTTGAGTCAGTACGCATATAAGTGATGTAGCCCGCTTCATACAAGCGCTGCGCCATCATCATGGTTTTCTTCACGCCGAAGCCCAGACGCGTGCTGGCGGCCTGCTGTAGCGTGGAGGTGATGAACGGCGCACCCGGCTTGCTGCTGGTCGGCTTATCTTCACGTTCCAGAACGCTGTAGCGCGCTTTTTCCAACAGGCTAACAGCGGCAAGCGTTTGTTCCCGGTTGACCGGACGGAACGGTTTATCATTCTGATGCGTCACCTCAAGCGGTAACGCGTCGCCGCCTGGCGTGGTCGTGTTAGCATCAATTTCCCAGAACTCTTCTGGAACGAATGCTTTGATTTCGCGTTCACGCTCAACCACCAGACGCACGGCAACCGACTGTACGCGGCCTGCTGACAGGCCTCGCGCAATTTTTTTCCACAGCAGCGGCGACACCATATAGCCCACAACACGGTCCATAAAGCGGCGCGCCTGTTGCGCATTGACGCGGTCGATGTTCAGCTCGCCCGGTTTTTCAAACGCCTGACGAATAGCGTTTTTGGTAATTTCGTTAAACACCACGCGACTGTAGCGGGTGTCGTCGCCACCGATCACTTCCCGCAGGTGCCACGCAATGGCTTCCCCTTCGCGGTCAAGGTCGGTTGCGAGATAGATGTGGTCGGCTTTTTCAGCCAGTTGCTTCAGTTCAGAAACAACTTTTTCTTTACCAGGCAGCACTTCATAGCGCGCATCCCAGTTGTGCCACGGGTCAACACCCATACGATTGACGAGAGCGCCACGTTCATCCTTTTTGGGCTTTTTAGCCGTTTTGGTGGAGGTTGAGTCGGCGCTCTTTTTAGTTGCTGAGCCACTGGTCGGCAAATCACGGATATGACCGACGCTGGATTTCACCACGTAGTCATTACCCAGATACTTGTTGATCGTTTTGGCTTTTGCCGGGGACTCAACGATGACAAGAGCTTTACCCATATTCACCTTTACCTAATTTGATTCTTCCAGAATGCGTCGCACGTTGATTCACCTTCCACTGGCGACGAGACATCGATATGGTCTCTGCGTCGGCGGATATCAACCCTTAAACTGATTCGCGCTTGTAATGTAACTCTCATGTAACTGAGTTAACAGGCTTTTTCGCTCACAAACGCTATAGCACGACGGAGTATTGGTCGAATGTCAAGCAAATCTGTTGCCAGATTGACGAAAGCGTCACACTGTACCTGATAAAATGCGTTACGCAACTTTATTAGCATGCAAAAACAAATCTCGCCACTTGCAACACTGTCGTAAGACCTTCATTTAAGTCAGGGAATATTTGCCCATAAGCCGGGCTCGGCGTAGACTAATGTCCTTGTTTAAGGAGTAAATAATGCATAAAGACACTCAACCCATCGATCGCGAAACACTGCTGATTGAAGCCAACAAAATCATTCGTGAGCATGAGGACACGCTGGCGGGGATTGTCGCCACCGGCGTAACGCAGCGAAATGGCGTGCTGGTTTTCAGCGGAGATTACTTTTTAGACGAGCAAGGGCTACCGACGCCAAAAAGTACGGCGGTGTTTAATATGTTTAAACATCTGGCGCACGTACTTTCTGAAAAGTATCACTTGATCGATTAACACGAGAAATGATTTGCCGGATGACGGCTGCGCCTCATCCGGCAATTACAATTTTACATCAGCGGTTTTTGCCCCCGCTGCCACCAGCGCATCAGTAAACGATCGGCGCTCTCGGCGGCACTGCCGGTAAAACGGTCCATCAGTTTTTTACGCTGCAGATAACGTACGTTTAATACGTCACGACCGTCCATCAGTCCGAGGATCACCTCATCACTGGTATTGATCTCATCCACCAGCCCGTTGGCCAGCGCCTGTTGACCAAACCAGTGTTCACCCGTGGCAACCTGCTCAATGTCCAGAGCCGGACGCATGCGCTGTACAAAATCTTTAAACAGATGATGGGTTTCGTTCAGGTCTTCGCGGAATTTCTGCCGCCCTTCTTCCGTGTTTTCACCAAGTAGGGTCAGCGTACGCTTGTACTGTCCGGCGGTGTGCAGTTCGATATCAATATCTTTCCCTTTCAGGAAGCGGTGAAAGTTCGGGATCTGTGCCACAACGCCAATAGAGCCGACAATAGCAAACGGCGCCGAGACAATTTTATCCGCCACGCAGGCCATCATATATCCGCCGCTCGCAGCGACTTTATCTACCGTAACGGTCAGCGGGATCTGCTTATCGCGCAGACGTTGTAACTGGGACGCGGCCAGGCCATAGCCGTGTACTACGCCGCCCGGACTTTCCAGACGAACTACGACCTGATCCTGGGGTTTAACGACCGCCAGCACTGCCGTCACCTCTTCGCGTAATGCGCTGACCTCATGGGCATCCATACTGCCTTTAAAATCAAGTACCCATACCCGTGGTTTATCAGATGACGTACTGTCTCCCAGTTTCGCTTTTGCCTTAGCGGCCTTCGTCTCAAGCTTGTGTTTCTTTTTCTGCGCCTTATGCCAGAATTTTTGCTGATGCCCATCCAATAAGGCCAGCGACAGGTCTTCTTTCATCTCTTTATATTGATCGCTGAGATTAATAACCCGCAATTCCCCACGCTGACGTTTGCGTTGTGTCGCGTTTACGATCAGCATAACTACCACCGCAATAGCCACCACGACAGTGACAATTTTTGCCAAAAACAACCCATATTCAGACAACAATTCCACGTGACCCACCTTGGTTAAACAACGCTACTTTCGCTCAGTGTACAACAGCCTTGTTAACCCGTCTTGCTTCATCCATTCAGTAAAAAGCATGACAACGCGTTCATTTTGCGGTGTTATTGCCTTTGGCTGATTGAAAAAGAACAGGGTTTAAGGCATAAAGCCCAAAAGTTATCGCGAACGAGATGGCCAGGACGTCGCCGAGGAGTAGCCGTGCATTATCAACCGAAACAAGATCTTCTACAGGACCGCATTATTCTGGTCACCGGTGCCAGCGATGGTATCGGACGTGAAGCCGCACAGACCTACGCGCGTTACGGCGCGACCGTGATTCTGTTAGGGCGTAACGAAGAAAAGTTGCGTCAGGTTGCCCGCTCCATCGCCGAAGAAAAAGGTACGCAACCACACTGGTTCACGCTGGATCTGCTCACCTGTACGTCTGACGAATGCCACCAGCTCGCACAGCGCATTGCCGCGCATTTCCCGCGTCTGGATGGCGTATTGCATAATGCCGGATTGCTCGGTGACATTTGCCCGATGAGCGAGCAAAACCCGCAGGTATGGCAGGACGTGATGCAGGTAAACGTGAACGCCACCTTTATGCTGACTCAGGCATTGCTGCCGTTGTTGCTCAAATCCGATGCCGGATCGCTGGTCTTTACCTCCTCCAGCGTCGGTCGCCAGGGGCGCGCCAACTGGGGGGCATACGCCACCTCCAAATTTGCTACCGAAGGAATGATGCAGGTTCTGGCTGATGAATATCAGAACCGCCACCTGCGCGTAAACTGTATCAATCCTGGTGGAACGCGTACCGGCATGCGAGCCAGCGCGTTCCCGACGGAAGATCCGCAAAAATTGAAAACCCCCGCCGATATTATGCCGCTCTACCTGTGGCTGATGGGCGATGACAGCCGCCGTAAAACCGGTATGACTTTCGATGCCCAGCCGGGCCGTAAACCAGGAATCGCCCAATGAGTGAAGAACGCTATCAGCAGCGCCAGCAGCGCGTAAAAGACCGGGTTGACGCCCGTGTTGCCGCCGCCAGAGACGAGCGCGGAATTATTATTGTGTTCACCGGAAATGGTAAGGGTAAAACCACCGCCGCGTTCGGTACCGCCACGCGCGCAGTAGGCCACGGTAAAAAAGTTGGCGTAGTGCAATTTATTAAGGGGACGTGGCCAAACGGTGAACGAAACTTACTCGAACCCCACGGCGTTGAGTTTCAGGTCATGGCGACAGGATTTACCTGGGAAACGCAGAACCGCGAGTCCGACACCGCAGCCTGCATGGCCGTATGGGAACACGGCAAGCGGATGCTGGCCGACGCTGAGCTGGATATGGTGATACTGGACGAGCTGACCTACATGGTTGCATACGACTATCTGCCGCTCGACGAGGTCATCAATGCCCTAAACGCGCGCCCTGCCCATCAAACGGTCATTATCACCGGTCGTGGATGTCATCGCGATATTCTGGAGTTAGCGGATACGGTCAGCGAACTGCGGCCGGTTAAGCACGCCTTTGAAGCGGGCGTGAAAGCCCAGATGGGGATCGATTACTGACAGTAGGCCGGATAAGGCGCTTACGCCGCATCCGGCTCCACGCTAACGCCTGATGGCGCGTTGCTTATCAGGCCTACTCATGATTAACCGTTGTTGCTGCGACCGCCCGGACGACGGCTGCCGCCAACCTGAGAGTGGCGCTTCACCGCACGGCGGATCTGGTTTGCCTTCATACGGCGACGATCTTTCTCGACGGCAACTTTAGAGGTAGTTTCCGGCTTCAGTTCCACCAGTTCACGCAAATAGTTGGTCTGCGCGAGGTCAAGTTCCGTCCAGCCGCCACGCGGCAGGCCCTTCGGCAGTGGGATATCACCGTAACGTACACGGATAAGACGACTTACCTGCACGCCCACGGCTTCCCACAGGCGACGGACTTCACGGTTACGCCCTTCGGTCAACGTGACGTTATACCACTGGTTGATCCCTTCACCGCCGCTGAACTTGATCGTTTTAAATGCGGCCGGACCATCTTCCAGCTGCACGCCACGACTCAGATCGCGCAGTTTCGCGTCATCAACCTGACCAAACACACGCACCGCATATTCACGTTCAACTTCGCGGCTTGGGTGCATCAGACGGTTCGCCAGTTCGCCATCGGTGGTAAACAGCAGTAAACCACAGGTATTCACGTCCAGACGTCCCACGGCAATCCAGCGCGCATCGCGCAGTTTTGGCAGACGATCAAACACGGTCGGACGACCTTCCGGGTCGTTACGGGTACACAGTTCACCTTCTGGCTTGTAATAAGCCAGAACACGGCAGATTTGCTCCGCAGATTCTTTCACCGAAATCAGATGACCGTCGATACGGATTTTCAGACCCGGCGTAACTTCAACGCGATCGCCGAGCGTGGCAATTTTGCCATCAACGCTCACGCGACCCGCGGCAATTATGGATTCAATTTCACGGCGAGAACCGTGGCCAGCACGCGCCAGCACTTTTTGTAACTTTTCGCTCATAGAGCTTCCTTTAGATGTCGCCTTCACAGGCGTCGAACAGGAGAATCAACGGCGCCAGTCAGCGCCATTTTAAGGCCGCGTAGTATAGCGGTTCGCGCCCTTATAAGAAAGGTTTAACGTCGCCGACGCCTTCGCGCAATACCACCGGGGAATCATCGGTTAAATCGATAACCGTGGTTGGCTGCTGGCCGAGATATCCACCGTGGATAATCAAATCCACCACTTTCTCCAGACGATCTTTGATTTCTTCCGGATCTGACTCGGTAAATTCGCTGCCCGGCAGCATCAGTGATGTAGAGAGCATAGGCTCGCCCAGCGCTTCCAGCAGCGCCAGCGCAATCGGATTCGAGGGTACACGCAAACCAATGGTCTTACGTTTTTCCTGCAACAGTCGGCGCGGTACTTCTTTCGTCCCCTTCAGGATGAACGTGTAGTTACCCGGCGTGTTGTTTTTAATTAAACGGAAAGCCACGTTGTCGACAAACGAATAGGTCGACAGTTCGGACAGGTCACGACACATCAGCGTAAAGTTGTGCCCGTCCGGCAGGTGACGGATGCGACAAATGCGCTCCATTGCGCCTTTATCTTCAATTTTGCAACCCAACGCATAGCCGGAATCAGTTGGATAGACGATCACCCCTCCTTTACGCACGATTTCAACGGCCTGATTGATCAGTCGCTGCTGTGGGTTTTCGGGATGAATATAAAAAAACTGGCTCATACTTTCCTCTCTGTGGTCTCGGGCTGTTCCCAAAGTTGCCAGACGCCTTCTACGCCTGCGGGCAACCAGAGTTTACGACCCAGCTCAATCCATGGGCAGGGTAGATGAAAATCAGACCCTTGCGATGCCCACAGTTGATGCTGACGCGCAAGCGTCGCCAGATGGGTGCGTTCATTGGGAGACTGCTGGCACTGTGCCACTTCCATCGCGTCGCCGTGATGTTCAGCAAAATGCGCAACCAGTCTTTTCAGCCACTTAGCGCTAAGATCGTACCGCCCAGGATGAGCCAGAACTGCCTTACCGCCAGAATGATGAATGACATCAATAGCTTGTTCTATTGTACACCACTGTGGCGGAACGTAACCGGTTTTCCCACGGGCAAGATATTTTTTAAAGACATCCGCCATGGTTGTGGCTTTTCCGCATTCCACCAGGAAACGCGCAAAATGCCCCCGAGTGATCGCCCCGCCATCAGCCAGGCGTAATGCCCCTTCCCACGCACCGGGAATATGCGCTTTATCGAGTCGTTCAGCAATCAGGCGCGCGCGCTGCTGACGACGTTCCGTTTGCTGCGCCAGAAATTCGCACATCATTGGATGGGCGATATCAATGTTCAGACCCACGATATGGATCTCATGGTTTTCCCAGACTGTTGATATCTCGACGCCAGGGATCAAATTTAACGCTAAACCCGCACGTGAAATTTCTTCTCTTGCCGCCGCAATACCCGCCGTGGTGTCATGATCGGTGATCGCCAGTGTACCGACTCGCATCTCTACCGCACGGTGTACTAAGGCTTCTGGCGTTAATCGCCCATCGGAGGCTGTAGTATGACTGTGCAGGTCATAAATCACTGCGTAATTCGTGTCGCTCAATGCGGCTCCCGTTTCACTAAATGTCTTAACCCGCCCATCATAGCGGTTTAGACAAATATACTGAAATCAGGTGTTGACTTTATTCCATTGAACTAGTTAACTAGTACGCAAGTTCACATGAAGAAGGTATCTGAGATGAAAGCAACATTTGTTCTGCACGGTTGGTGGCGCACTTCCTGATTTCGGGCAGTGTCTTACGTCTGCAATATGCAACCAGATACCCGGCCCGCCAAATGAGCGGGCTTTTTTTTGAACAAAATTAATGAGAATAACGATGCAAACACAAAAACCGACACTCGAACTGCTTGCCTGCGATGCCGCCTACCGTGAAAATCCGACGGCGCTGTTTCATCAGGTGTGTGGCGCACGTCCGGCAACGCTGCTGCTGGAATCTGCCGATATCGACAGCAAAGACGATCTGAAGAGCCTGCTGCTGGTCGACAGCGCATTACGCATTACCGCCATCGGTGACACTGTCACCATTCAGGCATTATCCGCTAACGGCGCATCGCTGCTGCCGCTGCTGGATGCTGCCCTGCCAGCGGGCGTTGAGAACAAACAACAACCGAATGGTCGCCATCTGCGATTCCCTGCCGTTAGCCCGCTGCTGGATGAAGACGCCCGCTTATGTTCCCTGTCCGTATTTGATGCCTTCCGTTTATTGCAGGAGCTGGTTAATGTTCCTGCGCAAGAACGTGAAGCGATGTTCTTCGGCGGTCTGTTTTCCTACGACCTGGTTGCCGGTTTTGAAGATTTACCTCAGCTTGAAGCGGGCAACCGTTGCCCTGACTACTGCTTCTATCTGGCAGAAACGCTCATGGTCATCGACCATCAGAAGAAAAGCACCCGCATTCAGGCCAGCATATTTACCCCCAGCGATGCAGAAAAACAGCGTCTTAATGCCCGTCTGGCGCAACTGAGCCAGCAGCTTACCGAACCTGCGCCGCCGCTGCCCGTCACTGAAGTTCCGCACATGCGCTGCGAATGCAATCAGAGCGATGAAGAGTTTGCCGCCGTGGTTCGTGGTATGCAAAAAGCCATTCGCGCTGGCGAAATTTTCCAGGTGGTTCCATCCCGTCGTTTCTCGCTGCCCTGCCCGTCACCGCTGGCGGCCTACTATGTGCTGAAGAAAAGTAACCCCAGCCCGTACATGTTTTTTATGCAGGACAACGATTTCACACTGTTCGGCGCCTCTCCGGAAAGCTCGCTGAAATACGATGCCACCAGCCGGCAGATTGAAATCTATCCGATTGCCGGGACCCGCCCACGCGGTCGTCGTGCGGACGGTTCGCTGGACCGCGATCTCGACAGCCGTATTGAGCTGGAGATGCGTACCGATCATAAAGAGCTTTCCGAACACCTGATGCTGGTAGACCTTGCGCGTAACGACCTGGCGCGCATCTGTACGCCCGGCAGCCGCTACGTTGCTGACCTCACCAAAGTGGATCGTTATTCCTTCGTTATGCACCTGGTTTCCCGCGTAGTCGGCGAGCTGCGTAGCGATCTGGATGTGCTGCATGCTTACCGCGCCTGTATGAACATGGGTACGCTAAGCGGCGCGCCGAAAGTTCGCGCCATGCAGCTTATCGCCGAGGCCGAAGGCCGTCGTCGCGGCAGCTATGGCGGTGCAGTAGGTTACTTCACGGCCCATGGCGATCTGGATACCTGTATTGTGATTCGTTCCGCCCTCGTGGAAGACGGTATTGCCACCGTACAGGCTGGCGCCGGAATTGTTCTGGATTCCGTTGGGCAGTCAGAAGCCGATGAAACCCGTAATAAAGCGCGTGCGGTTCTGCGTGCTATCGCCACCGCACACCACGCACAGGAGACCTTCTAATGGCTGACATTCTGCTGCTCGATAATATCGACTCTTTTACCTATAACCTGGCAGATCAGCTGCGTACTAACGGTCATAACGTGGTGATTTACCGCAACCATATTCCTGCCCAGACATTAATAGACCGCTTAGCGACCATGAAAAATCCGGTGCTGATGCTCTCCCCAGGTCCAGGTGCGCCAAGCGAAGCGGGCTGCATGCCGGAGCTGTTAACCCGCCTGCGCGGCAAGCTGCCAATCATCGGCATTTGTCTGGGGCATCAGGCCATTGTCGAGGCCTATGGTGGATACGTGGGACAGGCTGGGGAAATCCTGCACGGCAAAGCGTCCAGCATTGAACACGACGGTCAGGCAATGTTCGCCGGTCTGGCAAATCCGCTGCCGGTGGCGCGCTATCACTCGCTGGTTGGCAGCAACGTTCCGGCCGGATTGACCATCAACGCCCACTTTAACGGCATGGTGATGGCGGTACGTCACGATACCGATCGCGTATGTGGCTTCCAGTTCCATCCAGAATCCATTCTGACCACCCAGGGCGCTCGTCTGCTGGAGCAAACGCTGGCCTGGGCGCAACAGAAACTCGAACAGACCAATACCCTGCAACCTATTCTGGAGAAACTGTATCAGGCCCAGACGCTGTCTCAGCAGGAAAGCCACCAGCTGTTCTCCGCCGTGGTACGCGGTGAACTGAAGCCGGAACAACTGGCTGCGGCGCTGGTGAGCATGAAAATTCGCGGCGAGCACCCGAATGAAATTGCCGGTGCGGCAACCGCGCTGCTGGAAAACGCCGCCCCGTTCCCGCGGCCTGATTATCTGTTTGCCGATATTGTCGGTACCGGCGGTGATGGCAGCAACAGTATCAATATTTCCACCGCCAGCGCCTTTGTGGCGGCCGCTTGCGGACTGAAAGTCGCCAAACACGGCAACCGCAGCGTCTCCAGCAAGTCGGGCTCTTCGGATCTGTTAGCGGCTTTTGGCATCAATCTGGATATGAACGCCGATAAATCCCGTCAGGCACTTGACGACCTCGGTGTGTGTTTCTTGTTTGCGCCGAAATACCACACCGGTTTTCGCCATGCCATGCCGGTACGCCAACAGTTGAAAACCCGTACGCTGTTTAACGTCCTCGGTCCGTTGATTAACCCGGCACATCCGCCGCTGGCGCTGATTGGCGTTTACAGTCCGGAACTGGTGCTGCCAATTGCCGAAACGCTGCGCGTGTTGGGGTATCAGCGGGCAGCCGTGGTGCACAGCGGCGGCATGGATGAAGTTTCCCTGCATGCACCGACCATTGTGGCGGAGCTGCATGATGGCGAAATCAAGAGCTATCAACTGACGGCAGAAGACTTTGGCCTGACGCCTTACCACCAGGAACAGCTGGCTGGCGGCACGCCGGAAGAAAACCGTGACATTCTTAGTCGCTTGTTACAAGGTAAAGGTGAAGCCGCTCATGAAGCTGCTGTTGCCGCGAATGTCGCCATGTTAATGCGCCTGCACGGTGAAGAAGATTTAAAAGCCAATGCGCAAACCGTGATTAATGTACTGCGCAGCGGTGCGGCCTATGACCGTGTCACTGCACTGGCAGCAAGAGGGTAAATGATGCAAACCGTTTTAGCGAAAATTGTCGCAGACAAGGCGATTTGGGTAGAAGCCCGCAAACAGCAACAACCGCTGGCCAGCTTTCAGAATGATGTTCAACCCAGCGCTCGTGATTTCTACGATGCGCTGCAAGGTGCACGCACCGCCTTTATTCTGGAGTGCAAAAAAGCGTCTCCGTCAAAAGGCGTGATCCGTGATGACTTCGACCCGGCACAGATTGCGGGCGTATATAAACAATATGCTTCCGCGATTTCCGTACTGACCGATGAGAAATATTTTCAGGGGAGCTTTGATTTCCTGCCCATCGTCAGCCGCATCGCACCGCAACCGATTCTGTGTAAGGACTTTATTATCGATCCTTACCAGATTTACCTGGCGCGCTTCTATCAGGCGGACGCCTGTCTGCTGATGCTGTCGGTGCTTGATGATGAGCAATATCGTCAACTCGCCGCCGTCGCCCACAGTTTGAAAATGGGCGTACTGACCGAAGTCAGTAACGATGAAGAGCTGGAGCGTGCTATCGCACTGGGTGCCAAAGTGGTCGGTATCAACAACCGTGACTTACGCGACCTGTCGATTGATCTGAATCGCACCCGCCAACTGGCGCCGCGACTGGGTCATGGCGTAACCGTCATCAGCGAGTCCGGCATCAATACCTATGGTCAAGTGCGAGAACTCAGCCACTTCGCCAACGGTTTTCTGATTGGCTCTGCGTTGATGTCGCATGATGATCTGCATGCTGCCGTGCGTCGCGTTCTGCTCGGCGAAAATAAAGTCTGCGGTTTAACACGGGCTCAGGATGCAAACGCGGCATACGAAGCGGGTGCCATATACGGCGGGTTGATTTTTGTGTCCACATCGCCACGCGCGGTCAGCGTTGAACTCGCGCGCGAGGTCATGACCGGCGCACCGCTGCAATATGTCGGGGTGTTTCGCAACGCAGAGATCACCGACGTGCGCGAAACAGCGGTGGCTCTGGGGCTAACAGCCGTGCAATTGCATGGTAGCGAAGACCAGGCCTATGTTGACTCCCTGCGCGACGCGCTCCCCGAACAGGTGCAAATCTGGAAGGCGTTAAGCGTCAGCGAAACGTTGCCAGCTCGTGATTATCAGCACGTCGATAAATACGTATTCGACAATGGTCAGGGCGGCAGCGGTCAACGCTTCGACTGGTCACTTTTAGGCGGACAATCGCTGGATAACGTTTTACTGGCTGGCGGACTCGGCGCTGATAACTGCGTTGACGCGGCAAAAACCGGCTGTGCCGGTCTCGATTTCAATTCTGGCGTAGAGTCACAGCCGGGCATCAAGGATGCACGTCTTTTGGCTTCGGTCTTTCAGACGCTGCGCGCATATTAAGGAAAAGGACATGACAACATTACTCAATCCGTATTTTGGTGAATTTGGCGGTATGTATGTGCCACAGATTCTGATGCCTGCCCTGCGCCAGCTGGAAGAAGCTTTTGTCAGCGCGCAAAAGGATCCTGAATTTCAGGCGCAGTTTACAGACCTGCTGAAAAACTATGCTGGTCGTCCAACTGCCCTGACCAAATGCCAGAACATTACTCAAGGCACCAACACTACGCTGTATCTCAAACGTGAAGATTTGCTGCACGGCGGCGCGCACAAAACCAACCAGGTGTTGGGCCAGGCGTTGCTGGCGAAGCGTATGGGGAAAACGGAGATCATCGCCGAAACCGGCGCGGGCCAGCACGGTGTTGCATCAGCTCTCGCCAGCGCACTGCTGGGGCTGAAATGCCGTATTTATATGGGTGCAAAAGACGTTGAACGCCAGTCGCCAAACGTTTTCCGTATGCGTCTGATGGGGGCTGAAGTTATCCCGGTTCACAGCGGTTCTGCAACGCTGAAAGATGCCTGTAACGAAGCGCTGCGCGACTGGTCTGGCAGCTACGATACCGCGCACTATATGCTCGGTACGGCGGCGGGTCCACATCCCTTCCCGACCATTGTTCGTGAATTTCAGCGCATGATCGGCGAGGAAACTAAAGCGCAGATCCTTGAAAAAGAAGGTCGCCTGCCGGACGCGGTTATCGCCTGCGTGGGCGGAGGTTCTAACGCCATCGGTATGTTCGCGGACTTTATTAATGAAACCAGCGTCGGTCTGATTGGCGTCGAGCCTGGCGGTCATGGGATTGAGTCAGGGGAACATGGCGCACCGTTGAAGCATGGTCGTGTCGGGATTTACTTCGGCATGAAATCCCCGATGATGCAGACCGAAGAAGGACAGATTGAAGAGTCTTACTCTATTTCCGCGGGGCTGGATTTCCCGTCTGTCGGGCCGCAGCATGCGTATCTGAACAGCATTGGTCGCGCCGATTATGTTTCGATCACCGACGACGAAGCGCTTGAGGCCTTCAAAACGCTGTGTCTGCACGAGGGGATTATTCCGGCGCTGGAGTCCTCCCATGCCCTGGCACACGCATTGAAAATGATGCGTGAAAACCCGGAAAAAGAGCAGTTACTGGTGGTTAATCTCTCCGGTCGCGGCGACAAAGACATTTTCACCGTACACGATATTCTGAAAGCGCGAGGGGAAATCTGATGGAACGTTACGAAAACCTGTTTGCACAGCTGAAGGACCGCAAAGAAGGTGCTTTTGTCCCCTTCGTAACTCTGGGCGATCCGTCTGTTGAGCAGTCACTGAAAATCATTGATACGCTGATTGAAGCCGGTGCCGATGCCCTTGAGCTCGGTATTCCGTTCTCCGATCCGCTGGCTGACGGTCCAACCATTCAGGAAGCCACCCTGCGTGCGTTTGCCGCCGGCGTCACACCGTCGCAATGCTTTGAAATGCTGGCGCTGATTCGCCAGAAGCACCCTACGATTCCCATTGGCTTGCTGATGTATGCCAACCTGGTGTTTAGCAAGGGCATTGACGAGTTTTACGCCCAGTGTGAAAAAGTGGGCGTGGATTCCGTGTTAGTAGCCGATGTTCCCGTTGAGGAGTCCGCGCCATTCAGAGCTGCGGCGCTCCGCCACAACATTGCGCCAATTTTTATCTGCCCACCGAACGCTGATGAAGAACTGCTGCGCCAGATAGCCTCTCATGGCCGCGGCTATACCTATTTGCTTTCGCGTGCGGGCGTGACCGGTGCAGAAAATCGAGCGGCGTTACCGCTGCATCACCTGGTCGAAAAGTTGAAAGCATATGATGCTCCACCTTCTTTACAGGGGTTTGGTATCTCTGCGCCTGAACAGGTAACCGGCGCGATTGACGCTGGCGCTGCTGGCGCTATTTCCGGCTCGGCAATTGTGAAAATCATTGAGAAAAATGTTGCGGCACCGGAACAGATGCTCGCTGAGCTGAAAGCTTTTGTCAGCGCGATGAAAGCCGCCACACGGCAGTAAGCTAAATCAACCGCCAGAGACTTCTGGCGGTTTTACGCTTCTTTCGTGTGCTTCATTTTATACATGGCGCTATCTGCATTCTGAATAGCCACATCCAGTTCACCGTTCACCTCTGCAATCCCCCACGATACTGACAATGGCACAGTATGACCGTCCACTACAAACACATGGCTGGTCACCTGCCCGCTGATACGTTGAGCGATTGCGATGGCATCAGTTGCCTGCGAGCGAAACAGCAGGATCATAAATTCATCCCCGCCGGTACGAATCACAATATCGTGACTGGTGCGGGTGTTTGATAACATCCTGTTGGCGATAATTTGCAGCGCACGATCGCCTGCCGCGTGACCCCAGGTATCATTGACGGCCTTGAACTTATTGCAGTCCAGTAGCACCACCGAACAGTGTGATAAATCTCGGCGCTTGATGATGTCGAGTATTCGGCGATTAAAGCAACCGGTCAGGGTGTCTATATAAACCTTCAGGTCGCTTTCGTTCAGCCATGATTTTAGCGAGAAACTAATCATGATGAAAAAGAACGGTGCCAG
>NZ_JAHLRC010000056.1:0-26908 GCF_018919545.1 Citrobacter sp. S46_ASV_140 | reverse complement strand
AAAAATGTGGGCTTTATGGTGCCGACGGAAAAAAACTCCGCTGTTTACGGCATGCTGACGTCGTTAACCATTACCGCGGGTCAAAAGTCTGAAGAGACAGAAGCGGCAGAGAAATTTGTCACCTTTATGGAGCAGGCCGACAACATCGCGGACTGGGTCATGATGTCGCCAGGGGCGGCGCTGCCGGTCAACAAAGCGGTGGTGAATACCCCGACGTGGAAAGATAACACGGTCATCAAAGCGCTGGGTGAATTACCCGATCAACTGATTGCCGAACTGCCGAATATCCAGGTGTTTGGCGCCGTCGGCGATAAGAACTTCACCCGCATGGGCGACGTCACAGGCTCCGGTGTTGTGAGCTCAATGGTGCACAACGTGACGGTAGGCAAAGCCGACCTCGTCACCACGATTGAAGCGAGCCAGAAAAAACTGGATGACCTCGTTGAACAGCGCTAATGGGGAAATGGAAAGCCGTGATGAATAAGTTCTTTTCAGGTCGATCTGATATGCCATTCGCCATGCTGCTGCTGGCGCCCAGCTTGCTGTTGCTGGGCGGTTTAGTGGCGTGGCCGATGATATCTAACATCGAAATCAGCTTTATGCGACTGCCGCTGAATCCGCAAATTGAGTCTACGTTTGTCGGGCTGAGCAACTATATCCGTATCTTATCCGATCCCGGATTCTGGCATTCGCTGTGGATGACGGTCTGGTATACCGCGCTGGTTGTGGCAGGAAGCACGGTACTGGGGCTGGGCGTAGCGATGTTTTTTAACCGTGAGTTTCGTCTGCGGAAAACGGCGCGCTCACTGGTCATCCTCTCTTACGTGACGCCATCAATTTCGCTGGTGTTTGCCTGGAAATACATGTTCAACAACGGCTACGGCATTGTGAACTACCTCGGCGTGGATCTGTTGCATCTCTACGATCAGGCGCCGCTGTGGTTCGACAATCCCGGCAGTAGCTTCGCGCTGGTCGTGCTGTTCGCCATCTGGCGCTACTTCCCGTATGCCTTTATCTCGTTTCTGGCGATTTTACAGACGATTGATAAATCGTTGTATGAGGCGGCAGAAATGGATGGCGCGAATGCCTGGCAACGGTTTCGTATCGTCACGCTGCCAGCGATTATGCCGGTGCTGGCAACCGTGGTCACGCTGCGCACGATCTGGATGTTTTACATGTTCGCCGATGTTTATCTGCTGACCACTAAAGTCGATATTCTCGGGGTCTATCTCTATAAAACAGCGTTTGCATTTAATGACCTAGGCAAAGCGGCCGCTATTTCTGTCGTCCTCTTCGTCATTATTTTCGCTGTTATCCTGCTGACCAGAAAACGGGTGAACCTCAATGGCAACAAATAAGCGCACACTTGGCCGCATCGGCTTTTACTGTGGATTAATTGTCTTCCTGGGCATCACGCTATTCCCATTTTTTGTGATGCTGATGACCTCATTTAAAAGCGCCAAAGAGGCGATCTCGCTACATCCGACGCTGTTACCGCAGCAATGGACGCTGGAACATTACATCGACATCTTCAACCCGATGATTTTCCCGTTTGTTGACTACTTCCGTAATAGCCTGGTGGTATCGGTCACTTCTTCGGTGGTGGCGGTGTTTCTCGGCGTGCTCGGAGCGTATGCGCTTTCCCGCCTGCGTTTTAAGGGGCGAATGACCATCAATGCCAGCTTTTACACGGTGTACATGTTTTCGGGGATCCTGCTGGTGGTGCCGCTATTCAAAATCATTACGGCACTTGGCATCTATGACACCGAAATGGCGTTGATTATCACCATGGTCACCCAGACGCTGCCGACCGCGGTGTTCATGCTGAAAAGCTACTTCGACACCATTCCGGATGAAATAGAAGAAGCCGCGATGATGGATGGATTGAACCGTCTGCAGATCATCTTTCGCATTACCGTGCCGTTGGCGATGTCCGGTCTGGTTTCGGTCTTTGTGTACTGCTTTATGGTGGCGTGGAATGACTATCTGTTTGCCTCGATTTTCCTCTCCAGCGCCAGCAATTTTACCTTACCGGTCGGTCTGAACGCGCTGTTCAGTACGCCTGACTATATCTGGGGACGCATGATGGCGGCATCGTTAGTCACCGCATTGCCGGTTGTCATTATGTATGCGCTTTCCGAACGTTTTATTAAAAGTGGTTTGACCGCAGGCGGCGTGAAAGGCTAAGCGGCCAGTTTAATTAAGGAGTTGTAAATGAAGAAGTTAGTTGCCACAGAACCGCGTGTTGCGGCGCTGGTGGAATATGAAGACAGAGCTGTATCCGCCAATGAAGTGAAAGTTCGCGTTCGCTTTGGTGCGCCAAAACATGGCACGGAAGTGGTCGATTTTCGCGCTGCCAGTCCGTTTATTGACGAAGATTTCAACGGCGAATGGCAAATGTTCATGCCGCGTCCGGAAGGGGCGCCGCGCGGGATTGAATTCGGCAAGTTCCAGCTTGGCAACATGGTGGTGGGCGATGTTATTGAGTGTGGCAGCGATGTGACCGAATACGCCGTTGGCGATTCAGTTTGCGGCTACGGCCCACTGGCAGAAACGGTTTTCTTTAATGCGGTAAACAACTACAAACTGCGCAAAATGCCGGAAGGTAGTTCGTGGAAAAATGCCGTGTGCTATGACCCGGCACAGTTCGCCATGAGTGGCGTGCGCGACGCCAATGTGCGTGTCGGCGACTTTGTTGTCATCGTCGGTTTAGGGGCGATTGGCCAGATTGCCGTCCAACTGGCTAAGAAAGCGGGAGCCTCGGTGGTCATTGGCGTGGATCCGATTGCTCATCGTTGCGATATCGCGCGTCGTCATGGCGCGGATTTCTGTCTGAATCCTATTGGCACCGATGTCGGCATGGAAATTAAGAAGCTGACCGGCAAGCAGGGCGCGGATGTGATTATCGAAACCAGTGGCTATGCGGATGCGTTGCAATCGGCGTTACGCGGTCTGGCTTATGGTGGAACCATCTCCTATGTCGCTTTCGCGAAACCTTTTGCTGAAGGCTTCAACCTGGGGCGTGAAGCGCACTTCAACAACGCCAAAATTGTCTTCTCGCGTGCCTGCAGTGAGCCAAATCCGGATTATCCGCGCTGGAGCCGCAAGCGTATTGAGGAGACCTGTTGGGAACTGTTGATGAACGGTTACCTGAACTGTGAAGAACTTATTGACCCGGTAGTGACATTTGCCAGCAGCCCGGAAAGCTATATGCAGTATGTCGATCGCCATCCGGAAAAGAGCATCAAAATGGGCGTGACGTTTTAATTAAGGAATGCAGAAGATGAAAATTGGAACACAGAACCAGGCTTTTTTTCCGGAAAATATTCTCGAGAAATTCCGTTACATCAAAGAGATGGGGTTTGACGGTTTTGAAATTGACGGCAAGCTGCTGGTTAACAACCTGGCAGAAGTGAAAGCGGCAATCAAAGAAACAGGCCTGCCCGTCACCACCGCCTGTGGAGGATATGACGGTTGGATCGGTGATTTTATCGAAGAGCGTCGTTTGAATGGCTTACAGCAGATTACCCGCATTCTCGAAGCGCTGGCCGAAGTCGGTGGGCAGGGCATTATTGTACCCGCTGCATGGGGCATGTTTACCTTCCGCTTACCGCCGATGACCTCTCCGCGCAGCCTGGCGGGTGATCGTAAAGCAGTAAGTGATTCATTGATTTATCTCGATAAAGTTGCCGAGCGTACGGGGACGGTGGTGTATCTGGAGCCGCTTAATCGCTATCAGGATCATATGATCAACACCCTGGCGGATGCCCGTCGCTATATCGTGGAAAACAACCTGAAGCATGTGCAAATCATTGGTGATTTTTACCATATGAATATCGAAGAAGACGATATGGCTCAGGCGCTGCATGACAATCGCGATCTGCTGGGACACGTCCATATTGCGGATAACCATCGTTATCAGCCGGGGAGCGGTACGCTGGATTTCACTGCGCTGTTTGATCAGTTGCGTGAAGATAATTATCAGGGTTACGTCGTGTACGAAGGGCGTGTACGGGCAGAGAACCTGCCGGAAGCGTACCGTCAGTCACTGGCCTGGCTGCGTACCTGCTAAGAGGATTTCTGTGAAAAGTGCACTGACAAGCTCTCCGCTACGCATCGCCATTATCGGCGCCGGGCAGGTGGCGGATAAAGTTCATGCTTCGTACTACTGCACCCGCAACGATCTGGAACTGGTGGCTGTCTGTGACAGCCGCCTGTCACAGGCGCAGGCGTTGGCAGAGAAATACGGCAATCCGCAGGTTTGGGACGATCCTCAGACGATGCTACGCGAGGCTAAGCCAGATATCGTCAGCATCTGTTCACCCAATCGTTTTCATTATGAACACACCATGTTGGCGCTGAACGCCGGATGCCATGTGATGTGTGAGAAACCTCCGGCGATGACGCCAGCCGAGGCGCTGGAAATGTGTAACACGGCGCGTCGAATGGGGAAAGTTCTGGCTTATGATTTTCATCATCGTTTCGCACTGGATACGCAGCTGCTTCGTGAGCAGGTGATGGCCGGCGTGCTGGGTGAAATCTATGTCACTAATGTCCGCGCTTTGCGCCGCTGCGGCGTGCCCGGCTGGGGGGTATTTACCAACAAAGAACTGCAGGGCGGCGGGCCGCTGATTGATCTCGGCATCCATATGCTTGATGCCGCCATGTATGTGCTGGGGTTTCCGGCAGTAAAGCGCGTTAACGCACACAGTTATCAACGCATTGGCACGCGTAAAAACAGCGGCCAGTTTGGGAAATGGGATCCCGAGACGTATACCGTGGAGGATTCTCTGTTCGGGACGATTGAATTTCATAACGGCGGTATCCTGCGACTGGAAACCTCTTTTGCGCTGAATATCCCGGAACAATCGATTATGAACGTTAATTTCTGCGGCGATCTGGCAGGGGCGACGTTATTCCCGGCCCAGGTTTATACCGATCGTGAGGGTACGCTTGACGTACTGCTTCAGCGCGAAATGGCCGATGACAATCGTCATTATCGCAGCATGGAAGCTTTTGTGAATCATGTCCAGGGCGAGCCTGTCACTATTGCTGACGCAGAGCAAGGCGTCGTTATTCAACAACTGGTTGCCGCACTGTATCAATCGGCTGAAACAGGGACCTACGTAGACTTATGACGAGGCCAGTAATGCTAACTGAACCGGCTTTTTGCCCACACAACCTGAATAAATATGCGTCCCTCATGACGACCGGTAACGGTTATATGGGGATTCGCGCCAGCCACGAGGAAGCCTACACCTTACAAACTCGCGGCATGTACCTTGCAGGACTGTATCACCGGGCAGGGAAAGGCGAGATTAATGAACTGGTTAATCTGCCTGATGTGGTGGGGGTGGAGATTTCACTCAATGGTGAGATTTTCTCGCTCACCAGCGGCGTTATCGAAAGCTGGCAACGTGAACTGGATTTTGCCAGTGGGGAATTACGCCGCGCGCTTACCTGGCGTGCGTCTGGCGGGGCGCGTTTTGCCATTGAGAGCCGGCGATTTGTCTCGGCACAAAAACTGCCGCTGTTTGCTATGGAAGTTGTCGTCACGCCACTGGATGGCGATGCCAGCATTGGTATCTCGACCGGAATTGACGCCACGATGACCAATCATGGTCGTCAGCATTTGGATGAAACGCAGGTCCGGGTCTTTGGCCAGCATCTTATGCAAGGGATTTACACCACCCAGGACAATCGTAATGATATCGCTATCACCACGTATTGCGATGTAGATGGTGCAGCGCAGCGCTGCTTCACGGCGAAAGAACGTCGGTTGTTACAACACAACAGCGTGCAGGCGAAAGCCGGACAGCGCGTCACGCTGACAAAAATTAGCTGGGTAGACTGGGCGAGCGAACGCAGCCTGTCGCTTGAAACCTGGGGACGCCAGTCGCTGCGCAACCTGGAAGCGTGCGCGCAGCAGGGTTATGACGCTCTGCTGGCGGAGTCGGCTGCTAACTGGCATGCCTGGTGGCAAAATCGTCGCGTTCAGGTCACCAGCACTGATGCCAGCGATCAGCGAGCGCTGGACTATGCGCTCTATCATCTGCGTGTGATGACTCCTGACCACGATGAGCGCAGCAGTATTGCGGCCAAAGGTTTGACGGGGGAAGGGTATAAAGGCCACATATTCTGGGATACCGAGGTCTTTCTGTTACCGTTTCATCTCTTTACCGAGCCGAAAACCGCGAGAAGTTTGTTGCGTTACCGCTGGCATAATCTGTCGGGGGCGCGTGAGAAAGCCCGCCGTAACGGTTGGCAGGGAGCGCTTTTCCCTTGGGAAAGCGCTCGCAGCGGTGATGAGGAAACGCCTGAATTTGCGGCGATCAACATCCGTACCGGACTGCGTCAGAAAGTGGCCTCCGCGCAGGCTGAACATCACCTCGTGGCGGATATTGCCTGGGCGGTAATCAATTACTGGCATGCCTCAGGGGATCTAAACTTCATGTCCCGTGAGGGAATGACGTTGCTGCTGGAAACGGCGAAGTTCTGGATCAGCAGGGCGGTCATGGTTAATGATCGTTTAGAGATCCACGATGTGATTGGCCCGGATGAATACACTGAGCATGTGAACAACAACGCGTTCACCAACTACATGGCCTGGTACAACGTGGAACAGGCGCTGGGCTTTGCCCGTCGGTTGGGCTGCGGTGATGAGACGTTTATTCACCGCGCAGAGTATTTTTTACAGCATCTCTGGCGACCGGAAATTCAGCCCGATGGCGTGCTACCTCAGGATGATACCTTCCTGAGCAAACCGACTATCGATCTGTCACAGTACAAAGCCAAAGCGGGCAAGCAGACGATTTTGCTCGATTACTCCCGTGCAGAAGTCAATGAGATGCAAATTCTCAAACAGGCCGATGTGGTGATGCTGACCTACATGTTACCGGAACAATTTTGCCCGCAAACCTGTCTGGCAAACTTGCGCTTTTACGAGCCGCGCACAATTCATGACTCCTCGTTGAGTAAAGCGATCCACGGGATTGTGGCAGCGCGTTGCGGTGATCCGGCACAGGGCTATCGGTTCTGGCGTGAAGGATCGCTTATCGATCTCGGGGAGGACCCACATAGCTGCGATGACGGCATTCATGCTGCGGCAACGGGCGCCATCTGGCTGGGTGCAATCCAGGGTTTTGCCGGCGTGAATATTCGCCACGGGGAGTTACACCTTGCACCTGCCTTACCGACTCATTGGCAAACGCTGTGTTTCCCGCTGCGCTGGCAGGGCATCGATATGCAGGTAATCATTAATGCGGCTGAAATCCGTATTAACAGCACTGAGCAGATTGTCCTTTGGGTCAATGGTGAAAAGGTCTCCGTGCAGGGGGAAACCGTAATCCGCAATGACGCCATTATTTCGCCCGCTTATGGGACCGCTACCACAGAAAGGGGCGATGAATGATACTCAAACCACAGGCCATCATTTTTGATTTGGATGGCGTGATTACCGATACCGCGCATCTGCATTTTCTGGCCTGGCGGCAGGTAGCCGATGAAATAGGGATTGTGATCGACGAAGTATTTAATGACAGCCTGAAAGGGATTAGTCGCGGCGAATCACTACAGCGTATTTTGCACCATGGTGGGAAGGCGGGGGCGTTTTCTCCCGAGGCCTGCGCACAATTGGCCGAGAGAAAAAACAGACTGTATGTCCATTCTTTGCGCCAGCTGACGGTTAACTCGGTATTACCGGGAATACGTGAGCTGTTGATGACGTTGCGGGAAGAACGGATTCCGGTGGGGTTGGCCTCTGTGTCGCGCAATGCCCCGGCTATTTTACAGGCGCTTAATCTTAGCTCTTGCTTTGATTTTTGTGCGGATGCGGCATTGATAACCCGCTCGAAACCGGATCCGGAAATTTTCCTGGCAGCCTGCGCGGGTCTTGGCGTTGACCCGCAACAATGTATTGGCATAGAAGATGCACAAGCGGGAATTGATGCAATCAACGCCTGCGGCATGCTTTCTGTCGGCATCGGTAAAGGGCTGAATGGGGCAGACTTGCAGCTTCCGGCAACCGAATTTCTGACGTGGCCGTGCTTATCGGCTTTCTGGCAACACGACAAGTAAAGGATTCAACATGGCACAGCTTTCGTTGCAACACATTCAAAAAATTTACGACAACCAGGTACACGTCGTTAAAGACTTCAATCTGGAAATTGAAGATAAAGAGTTTATTGTTTTTGTTGGACCTTCCGGCTGCGGGAAGTCAACTACGTTACGCATGATCGCCGGTCTGGAGGAGATCAGCGGCGGCGATCTGCTGATTGACGGTAAACGGATGAACGATGTGCCGGCGAAATCACGCAACATTGCGATGGTTTTTCAGAACTACGCGTTGTACCCACACATGACCGTCTATGACAACATGGCGTTTGGTCTGAAAATGCAGAAAATTGCGCCTGCTGTGATTGAGGAGCGCGTCAACTGGGCGGCGCAGATCCTTGGTCTGCGCGATTATCTGCAGCGTAAACCCGGCGCGTTATCCGGTGGTCAGCGTCAGCGTGTGGCGCTGGGGCGTGCGATTGTACGTGAAGCGGGGGTCTTCCTGATGGATGAACCCTTATCGAATCTCGATGCCAAACTTCGCGTTCAGATGCGGGCTGAAATTAGCAAACTGCATCAGAAACTCAATACCACCATGATCTATGTTACCCACGATCAAACCGAAGCCATGACTATGGCGACGCGTATTGTGATTATGAAGGATGGCATTGTTCAGCAGGTTGGTGCGCCGAAAACGGTTTATAACCACCCGGCTAATATGTTTGTCGCCGGATTTATTGGTTCACCGGCCATGAACTTTATTCGTGGCGCGATTGATGGTGATAAGTTTGTTACTGAAACACTGAAATTAACGATTCCACAAAATAAATTAGCACAATTAAAAGCGCAGGGTTATGAACATCAGGCGGTCACTCTGGGAATTCGTCCTGAAGATATACACCCGCAGCTTAATAATGAAAATAGTATATCGGCAAAAATTAGCGTTGCAGAATTAACCGGCGCTGAATTTATGCTTTATACCATTGTTGGGGGGCATGAGTTGGTGGTCCGTGCTGGGGCTGTGAATGATTATCATGCAGGAGAAAATATCACTATTCATTTTGATATGGCGAAATGCCATTTCTTTGATGCTGAAACTGAAGTGGCTATTCAATAAAATTCCGGGGGGATAAATCCCCCCCAAGCCTTGGGGCATTTTTGCGAGTATTTTAACAAGGAATAATAATGAAAACCCTACTGTCCGCTACTGCGCTGATTATGAGTGCAGGAATGGCCTGCGCGCAGGCTGCTGAAAATAATGACTGGCACTTTAACATTGGTGCTATGTACGAAATAGAAAACGTTGAAGGTCAGGGCGAAGATATGGATGGACTGGCTGAGCCGTCCGTCTATTTCAATGCCTCTAATGGGCCGTGGAAAATATCGCTGGCCTATTATCAGGAAGGACCGGTTGATTACAGCGATGGTAAGCGTGGTACCTGGTTTGATCGCCCAGAACTGGAAATCCGCTATCAATTTCTGGAAAGTGAGGATGTTAATTTCGGTTTGACCGGTGGCTTCCGTAATTATGGTTATCACTATGTCAATGAACCAGGAAACGACACCGCTAATATGCAGCGCTGGAAAGTTCAGCCGGATTGGGATGTTAAACTGACCGACGACCTGCGCTTTAGCGGTTGGCTGTCGATGTATCAATTCGTTAATGATTTGAATACTACTGGCTACTCCGATAGTCGTGTCGAAAGCGAGACCGGTCTGAATTACAGGTTTAACGAAACGGTGGGCTTAACGGTCAACTATTACCTTGAGCGCGGCTTTAATCTGGCTGATTCGCGCAATAATGGTGAGTTCTCAACCCAGGAAATTCGTGCATATTTACCGTTGTCTTTAGGCAATACCACCCTGACGCCGTATACCCGTCTGGGGCTTGATCGCTGGTCAAACTGGGACTGGCGAGATGATCCGGAACGTGAAGGCCATAATTTCAATCGTCTCGGTTTACTGTATGCATATGATTTCCAGAATGGTTTATCAATGTCACTGGAGTATGCCTATGAGTGGGAAGAGCACGACGAAGGCGAAAGCGACAGATTCCATTATGCTGGTATAGGCGTGAACTACGCATTCTAAAATATACTGGGGCATTTATGCCCCAGTTTTTACACCAGTGAGTCGGCCAGCGATATTTGCGTGCTCACCGTGATATTTTGTAATCCTTTCTCGCCCGCAATCAGGTTAAATAATAAATTACAGCTTTGTTCACCCAACTGCTGGGTAGGCACATCAATTCCCCCTGGAACGGGCGTGAGCATAAAAGACAACAGCTCATTACTGTAGCCCACAACGGCAAGTTGTTGTGGGATGGTTATATTTTTCTCAGCCGCCACGCGATATAAGCTCATTAATTTCAAGCTGTCGGTGGCAAATACGGCATCGGGTAACGGCTGCTGACTCAGTAATTTTCGTGAAGCAAGCAGGGCTGTTTCATGGGTATAGCCCCCGTCAACAATCCATTCATCGCGCATTTTAATATTATGCGCCTGAAGGCTGGCTTTATATCCGTTAACGCGATCGATAGAAACATGAACATCAAGCGGCGCGTGCAAACAGGCTATATTACGGTGTCCACTCTCAATCAGCGCATCAGTTAGCGTAATGCTGTCGCGATAATTATCTGTGTCTACAGAATAGACATTGGCGTAGTCGCCTTCAACCTTTCCAATAACCACGACCGGTACGTTGTATTTATCCAGCCTCGCAAAAAAAGATTCATCGGCGGGAGAGCTCAGCATAATGATACCTTTGATCAATTTCTGCTTAATTTTGCTCTCACATTTTTGTAAATCATCTTCAGTGCTTCGCGACGTCTGTAATATGACATCAAAACCGACCTCTTCAGCCTTGGCAGTAATAGCATGCAGCACTTCAGAGAAAAACGGATTACCGGCGGTTGTTTTTGCTGAACGGGTAGATATCACCATTATTGCATCAAACCCGGAAGAGGTGAGTGCGCGAGCAAGTTTATTGGGCTGGTACTGTAACTCATCAATAGCACGCAGCACTTTTTCAAGCGCTTCCGGCGAGATATTGGTTTGCTTATTAAGCACGCGCGATACCGTGGATTTTGATACGCCAGCGGCTCGTGCAATATCATAAATGGTAGGAGACATAGATCCCAAGCTCCGTCCGAGAGTCAATGGCGAACATATTATGGAGTTAATTGGCGAATGACAACAATATCGGAATGCGGGCAGAAAAATCAAAAAACTAACCGCAGTATGCGCAACCAGAGGAAGTCTCGTCCACGGGTGCAGAGGGTGATAATGCGATCGCAATATTTTCTTAAGAACTGGCGTATAGTGTGTTGGTTAAATCCAACCATCAGTCAGGAAGATATTATGTTGAAAAAAGGCGTATTAGCGTTGGCACTGGTCATCGGCATGCCGGTTTTTGCAGCCGAGCACTGGATTGATGTTCGCGTTCCTGAACAGTATCAACAGCAGCATATTCAGGGAGCGGTCAACATTCCATTAAAAGAGATGAAGGCGCGTATCGCTGCTGAAGTTCCTGATAAGACCGACACCGTGAAGCTTTACTGCAACTCCGGGCGTCAATCGGGGCAGGCGAAGGATATGTTGACGGAAATGGGTTACACGCAGGTGACCAACGAAGGTGGCATCAATCAGATAGCGCTTCCTAAAGTAGAGAATCAATAAACCGCCCGCATTCCTTCTGCTCCAGGCGGTAAGAATAATGCCGCCTGTTACAGCTCAGGTAGTTGATAAGTAAGAATTGACCCCTATCTTTACTTCCTGTTTGTTATAATTTCTTCGGTTCCTTCAGCAAAACGGGATGGCGATGAAGCGACTTAAAAATGAACTCAATTCGCTGGTTAATCGCGGCGTAGACCGGCATTTGCGCCTGGCTGTCACCGGACTTAGCCGTAGCGGTAAGACGGCGTTTATCACCGCGATGGTAAACCAGTTACTCAATATTCATGCCGGTGCGCGTCTGCCGTTGCTCAGTTGCGTGCGCGAAGAGCGTCTGCTCGGCGTTAAACGGGTTCCACAACGCGATTTTGGTATTCCGCGTTTTACCTATGATGAGGGACTGGCGCAGCTGTATGGCTCTCCGCCGACCTGGCCGACACCTACGCGCGGTGTGAGTGAAATACGCCTCGCGCTGCGCTACAAATCCAATGATTCTTTACTGCGCCACTTTAAAGACACCTCCACGCTGTACCTGGAAATCGTCGATTATCCGGGGGAGTGGCTGCTCGATTTACCGATGCTGGCCCAGGATTATCTCAGCTGGTCGCGGCAAATGACCGGATTATTACAGGGACAGCGGGGCGAATGGTCGGCAAGATGGCGGCAGTTATGCCAGGGGTTGGAGCCGCTGGTGTCTGCTGATGAAAACCGTCTGGCGGAAATTGCTGCCGCCTGGACGGAGTATCTGCACCAGTGCAAGCAGCAGGGACTGCATTTTATTCAGCCGGGCCGTTTTGTTCTGCCCGGAGATATGGCGGGCGCGCCTGCGCTGCAGTTCTTCCCGTGGCCGGACGTTGATGCCTGGGGGGAATCGAAGCTGGCGCAGGCAGACAAACACACCAATGCGGGCATGCTGCGCGACAGGTTTAATTATTACTGTGAAAAAGTCGTGAAGGGATTTTATAAGAATCACTTCCTGCGCTTTGACCGTCAGATTGTGCTGGTCGATTGTCTGCAACCGCTCAACAGCGGGCCACAGGCGTTTAACGACATGCGTCTGGCACTCACCCAACTGATGCAAAGTTTCCATTATGGACAGCGCACGCTGTTTCGTCGGCTGTTTTCACCGGTGATCGACAAACTGCTGTTTGCCGCCACTAAAGCCGACCACGTCACGGTCGATCAGCACGCCAATATGGTGTCGTTATTGCAGCAGTTGATCCAGGACGCCTGGCAAAACGCTGCGTTCGAAGGTATCAGCATGGATTGTCTGGGACTGGCATCAGTACAGGCAACCACCAGCGGCCTGATCGATGTGAAAGGCGAAAAGATCCCGGCGCTGCGTGGTCATCGTCTGAGCGATGGTGAACCGCTAACCGTTTATCCGGGGGAAGTGCCCGCGCGTTTACCTGGACAAGCATTCTGGGACAGCCAGGGCTTTCAGTTTGAGGCGTTTCGCCCGCAGGTTATGGATGTTGATAAACCCTTACCGCATATTCGTCTTGATGCCGCGATGGAGTTTTTAATAGGAGATAAATTGCGATGAGCGAGCCGTTAAAACCGCGTATCGATTTCTCAGGTCCGCTGGACGTGGAACAAAACGCGGCGTTTAAAGCGCAGCAGATGTTCAATGAAACAGAGGCGCAGACTTTTTCTCCGGCGACAGTGGATGAACCTCTGCAAGACGAAGGTCAGGCAGAAGCCGTCATTGATGCGGCCCTACGCCCCAAACGCAGTTTGTGGCGCAAAATGGTAATGGGCGGGTTGGCGCTGTTTGGCGCGAGCGTTGTCGCTCAGGGCGTACAATGGACCATGAACGCCTGGCAGACTCAGGACTGGGTTGCGCTGGGAGGATGTGCCGCTGGCGCATTGATTATCGGCGCAGGTGTCGGATCGGTTGCGACCGAGTGGCGTCGGCTATGGCGTTTGCGCCAGCGTGCGCACGAGCGCGATGAAGCGCGTGATCTGCTCCACAGCCATGGAACCGGAAAAGGTCGTGCATTTTGTGAAAAGCTGGCGCAGCAGGCGGGTATCGATCAGTCCCATCCGGCGCTACAGCGCTGGTATGCCTCAATTCATGAAACGCAGAACGATCGCGAAGTCGTCAGCCTGTATGCCCATGTTGTGCAGCCGGTGCTGGACGCGCAGGCCCGACGTGAGATTAGCCGTTCAGCGGCGGAGTCCACGCTGATGATTGCCGTCAGTCCGCTGGCATTGGTGGATATGGCGTTTATTGCCTGGCGAAACCTGCGGCTGATTAATCGCATCGCCACGCTGTATGGCATTGAACTCGGTTATTACAGCCGCCTGCGTTTGTTCCGCCTGGTGCTACTAAATATCGCTTTTGCCGGGGCCAGTGAGCTGGTGCGGGAAGTGGGAATGGACTGGATGTCGCAGGATTTAGCCGCTCGCTTATCGACGCGTGCCGCGCAGGGTATTGGCGCGGGATTATTAACGGCGCGTCTGGGTATTAAAGCCATGGAACTTTGCCGACCGCTACCGTGGATCGATGACGATAAGCCACGACTGGGCGATTTTCGCCGTCAACTGATTGGTCAGGTGAAAGAAACCTTACAAAAGAACAAATCTCCGCGCGAAAGTTAGCTAAAAATTGGGCGCCAGTCGTTTAACTTTACGTCCCGGCGCCTGATTTTCCAGCGAGCTGTCAATATTTGTTGACAGAGTTCTTCCTGCAAACCCAATACTGTCTTATCATTTAATACATAATCCCTTGTCCAGGTGAAGGTTCCTATGCGTTTGGAAGTCTTTTGTGAAGACCGACTTGGTCTGACCCGCGAACTGCTCGATTTACTGGTGCTGAGAAGCATTGATTTACGCGGTATCGAGATTGACCCCATCGGGCGGATTTACCTCAATTTTGCGGAACTGGAGTTCACCAACTTCAGTAGCCTGATGGCTGAAATCCGCCGTATTTCAGGGGTTACGGATGTGCGTACCGTGCCCTGGATGCCTTCCGAACGAGAACATCTTGCGTTGAGTGCGCTGCTTGAGGCGTTACCAGAACCGGTCCTTTCTCTGGATATGAAAAGCAAAATCGAGATGGCGAACCCTGCGAGCTGCCAGCTTTTCGCGCACACTCAGGATCGGATGCGCAATCATACCGCCGCCCAGTTAATCAATGGGTTTAACTTCCAGCGCTGGCTCGAAAGCAATCCGCAGGATTCTCATAGCGAGCATGTCGTAATTAACGGACAGAACTTCCTGATGGAGATTACGCCTGTCCATTTGCAGGGTGAAAATCAGGAGCAGATGCTGACCGGTGCTGTTGTCATGCTGCGCTCCACCATCCGGATGGGGCGTCAGTTGCAAAATATGACTACGCAGGATCTGAGCGCGTTTAGCCAGATTATTGCCGTCAGCGCCAAAATGAAACACGTAGTGGAACAGGCGCGTAAGCTGGCGACACTGAGTGCGCCGCTGCTGATTACTGGTAATACCGGCACCGGCAAAGATCTCTTTGCCCATGCCTGCCACCTGGCAAGCCCGCGTGCGTCGAAGCCGTATCTGGCGCTGAACTGCGCGTCAATTCCTGAGGATGCGGTCGAAAGTGAGCTGTTTGGCCATGCCCCAGAAGGCAAAAAAGGCTTCTTTGAGCAGGCGAATGGCGGCTCGGTTCTGTTAGATGAAATTGGCGAAATGTCGCCGCGTATGCAGACCAAATTGCTGCGTTTTCTCAATGACGGCACGTTCCGCCGCGTGGGAGAAGATCACGAAGTTCATGTTGATGTCCGCGTGATTTGCGCGACGCAAAAGAACCTTGTGGAAATGGTGCAGAAAGGGCTTTTCCGTGAAGATCTCTATTATCGTCTGAATGTACTGACGCTAAATCTGCCGCCGCTACGCGATTGCCCGCAGGATATTATGCCGCTTACCGAACTGTTTGTGGCGCGCTTCGCCGACGAGCAGGGCGTGCCGCGTCCGAAGCTGTCTGCCGATCTCAGCACGGTGTTAACCCGCTACGGTTGGCCGGGCAACGTGCGTCAGCTTAAAAATGCCATCTACCGGGCGCTGACCCAGCTTGAAGGCTATGAGCTGCGGCCGCAGGATATTTTACTGCCGGATTACGATGCGGCAACGGTTGCAGTCGGAGAAGAGGTGATGGAAGGATCGCTGGATGAAATTACCAGCCGCTTTGAACGCTCTGTGCTGACGCAGCTTTATATGAATTATCCCAGCACGCGCAAACTGGCCAAGCGCCTCGGCGTTTCGCACACCGCGATTGCCAACAAATTGCGCGAATACGGCCTGAGCCAGCAGAAAAAAAGCGAAGAGTAACGCGATAAATGAAAATGCCTCCTGGCCGGAGTAATGCTTGTCAGTTAAGCATTATGGAGAACATGTGATTTCGGCTCAGGGTTCCGTTCACCTCAGTGGTATCACTTTTCTGAAGCGCAGATATCTGTGAACGTGCAAGGGAGGCTCACCGCCGCCTCCCTTGCAACCCAGGCTCCCGGCGGGAAAATCGTCGCTGTGCGATTCATTCGTCTTATGCCGTCTGCCTGTCGGGTCGGGGCCGGGCCTGCGTCCCTGCAGGCCGCCCCCTCTGCCCGCATCCCTGCGGGCAGACCCGGTCAGCCGTCAACGCCTCATCGATTTTCAGCCGGACCGGGGTCATCGCTGCTGCGCACTGACTTCCAGTTAAATCTGTTTTGCTGTTCAGATATATTCCAATAAAAGTGCAGGAGGTCAGGTGTGGGCTGGTCCGGCTGAAAATTGCCGACGTGTTTCCGTAAGGCTGGGAGAACCCGCAGGGATGCGGGTTCAGGGCGCGTTTTGCAGGGATGCTACCTCGCGCCCGGCCCGGTAGCCCGGAGGAATAAACGGAGGGAACCGCGGAGCGGCAATTTTCCAGCCGGGAGCCGGGATTGTTAAGGGTACGGCGATAGTACCCTTAACACGTTCACAGGTTGTATTGCCTCAGAGAAGTGACAAACATAAGGTGAACGTAGCAATACGCCGGAGGCAACAGATTCATTACCTCCGTATGTGCAAGACGTGGCTTAAGCTTTCAGTACGTCCAGCGCAGCAGTGTAGTCTGGCTCGTTGGTGATTTCATTGACCAGTTGGCTGAAAACGACGTTGTCATTTTCATCAATAACGACCACGGCACGTGCGGCCAGACCTTTCAGTGGGCCTTCAGCGATTTCTACACCGTAGTTTTTCAGAAATTCTGCGTTGCGCAGGGTGGACAGCGTGATAACGTTGCTCAGACCTTCCGCGCCGCAAAAACGTGAATGGGCGAATGGCAGGTCGGCCGAAATGCACAGTACGACGGTATTGTCGATTTCTGTCGCCAGTTGGTTAAACTTACGTACCGATGCCGCACAAACGCCGGTATCGATGCTTGGGAAAATATTCAGCACTTTGCGCTTGCCTGCGAACTGGCCCAGCGTAACGTCAGACAGGTCTTTAGCCACAAGGGTAAAAGCCTGAGCTTTGCTTCCAGCCTGAGGAATTGAGCCGGCAACTGTAACCGGGTTGCCCTGGAAATGAACGGTTTGTGACATGGTTATCTTCCTGTTTACATATAGTTAACGTCGAGGCTAGTTTATGCCATCAGCAGTTAACACGGCAAACGCTATTTGCGGATATCCGCTTCAGGGACTGCATTAAGGAAAGCAAATGAGAACAGTTAAGGTGTATGAGGAAGCCTGGCCGCTGCACACTCCCTTTGTTATTGCCCGTGGGAGCAGAACCGAAGCGCATGTGGTGGTGGTTGAAGTGGCAGAAAACGGCGTCATGGGTATCGGCGAGTGCACACCGTATCCGCGCTATGGTGAAAGCGATGCCTCAGTGCTGGCGCAAATTATGAGCATTGCCCCACAACTGGAAAATGGACTGACGCGTGAAGAGCTGCAAAAGCTGCTGCCAGCGGGAGCCGCGCGTAATGCTGTGGACTGCGCGTTGTGGGATCTGAGTGCGCGTCAACAGCAACTGTCACTGGCAGAGTTGGTGGGAAGTGAACTGGCGGAAGTGGTGACGACGGCGCAAACCGTGGTAATTGGTACGCCGGAACAAATGGCGGTGAGTGCGGCTGCACTGTGGGAAAATGGCGCGAAACTGCTAAAAGTTAAGCTGGATGCGCGCTTGATTAGCGAGCGGATGGTTGCTATTCGTGCAGCAGTCCCTGATGCCACGATTATTGTCGACGCCAATGAATCCTGGCGGGCAGAAGGTTTGGCGGCACGCTGCCAGCTTCTGGCTGATTTAGGGGTGGCGATGCTGGAGCAGCCGCTGCCAGCGCAGGACGATGCCGCGTTGGAAAATTTTGTGCATCCGCTGCCGATCTGCGCAGATGAAAGCTGCCACACCCGCAGCAGCCTGAAAGCGCTGCACGGGCGCTATGAAATGGTCAATATCAAACTGGATAAAACAGGCGGCTTGACGGAGGCGCTGGCGCTGGCAACCGAAGCCCGCGAGCAGGGATTTACGCTAATGCTGGGCTGCATGTTGTGCACTTCCCGGGCGATTGGGGCGGCGTTACCGCTTACGCCGCAGGTTAACTTTGCCGATCTTGATGGCCCGACCTGGCTTGCCAGCGACGCGGAGCCGGCCCTGCATTTTACGACCGGACAACTTCATCTCTAGGGTGCCAGCGCAGGAGATTGGACATGGCCAGCAGGTATTTCTCGCTCGCTTCATCTGAAGAGATGGGCGGAAATTCGGCGGTTATACAGTGTAAGTTCAGGTCTGCGCACCAGCTTCCAAATGAGCCGGGCGTTTCATAACCTACGCTGGTGACGAGAGGTAATTCAAACGACTGCGCCAGCCACGCGCCTAATTCGCTGCGCCTGGGATCTTCAATACAGGCCAGCGGATCGTGAAAAGAGACCACCCACGCAGGATGAATTCGGTGAATAAGCTGGCACAGCGCCTGGGTTTCTGGTTCTGAGCCCGGATTTTCGCCGGTCAACAACACCACATCGCGTTCTTCTGCGCTGCTGTTCCAGCGATACACCGTTTCACCCGCTTTCCAGTTGGCAGCGGGAAAGTTACGGTTTAGATCCACTCCGTTCGCATTTGCGCGCAGCCCGAGCTGGCAACCGTCAGGGTTAACCGCCAGCACCACATGGTGACGACGTAAGGAAGGATTAAGCGTACGCAATGCGCAGGAAAGGGTGACAACCGATGCGTTTTCGTCGCCGTGCGTTCCTGCCAGTATCAGACCGCTTTCACGATCGGCCGCCATTGCGGGAAACCAGATTAGCGGCGCGCCTAATAATGAACGTCCGTAATGTTCGGTTCCAGGTGGGAATGCGCCGCGCTCGGCACGGGGTCGGGTAACGGTCATAGTCATCTCTGAATGCGTGGATTGTTACTCGCAGTGTTGTGCAAAATGTATGGATAATCAAATCGTTTTCACACACTTATCTTTTCAGATGTAATATCATTTCCTTGTCGAAAGTTAATTGCATTTCCTGCTGGCGATACAAATAATTACACATTCACTTAGTAGCCGGAATTGAGGGTATTTTATGCAGCATTCTGTTTCAGTAACCTGTTGTGCGCTATTGGTAAGCAGCATTTCATTATCCTGGGCTGCTGATGTTCCCAGCGGAACGGTACTGGCAGAAAAGCAAGAACTGGTGCGTCATATCAAAGACGAACCGGCGTCATTGGATCCGGCAAAGGCCGTCGGGCTTCCTGAAATTCAGGTTATTCGTGATTTATTTGAAGGGCTGGTCAACCAGAATGAGAAGGGCGAGATTGTGCCCGGTGTTGCCACTCAGTGGAAAAGTAACGATAACCGTATCTGGACGTTTACGCTGCGCGACAATGCGCAATGGGCAGATGGTACGCCGGTAACGGCGCAGGATTTTGTCTATAGCTGGCAGCGTCTGGTTGACCCGAAAACGCTGTCACCGTTTGCCTGGTTTGCTGCGCTGGCGGGTATTAACAACGCACAGGCGATCATCGATGGAAAAGCCTCGCCAGATAAGCTCGGCGTTAGCGCGATCGATGCGCGTACATTGAAGGTCCAACTGGATAAACCGCTGCCATGGTTTGCCAATCTGACGGCGAGTTTTGCTTTCTATCCGGTACAAAAAGCTAACGTTGAGAGCGGTAAAGATTGGACCAAACCGGGCAATCTAATTGGTAACGGCGCCTATGTGCTCAAAGATCGTGTGGTGAACGAAAAACTGGACGTTGTGCCGAACACGCATTATTGGGACAACGCCAAAACGGTGCTGCAAAAAGTCACCTTCCTGCCTATTAACCAGGAATCGGCAGCGACCAAGCGCTATCTTGCTGGTGATATCGATATTACCGAGTCTTTCCCGAAAAACATGTATCAGAAACTGTTGAAGGACATCCCGGGCCAGGTTTATACCCCGCCGCAGCTTGGCACTTACTACTATGCCTTTAATACCCAGAAGGGACCGACTGCCGACTCACGCGTGCGCCTGGCGCTCAGCATGACTATCGATCGTCGCCTGATGGCGGAGAAAGTTCTGGGTACCGGCGAAAAGCCCGCATGGCATTTTACGCCGGATGTAACGGCAGGGTTTGTGCCGGAACCTTCACCGTTTGAGCAAATGAGTCAGGAAGAGCTGAACGCGCAGGCGAAAACGCTGCTGCGTGCGGCGGGCTATGGTCCACAGAAACCACTTAAACTGACGCTGCTGTATAACACCTCTGAAAATCATCAGAAGATTGCTATTGCTGTCGCGTCTATGTGGAAGAAAAATCTCGGCGTTGACGTGAAACTGCAAAACCAGGAGTGGAAAACTTATATCGATAGCCGCAATACCGGCAATTTTGATGTGATCCGCGCCTCGTGGGTGGGCGATTACAATGAACCATCTACGTTCCTGTCGCTATTAACATCAACCCATACGGGCAATATCTCCCGCTTTAATAATCCGGCGTACGATAAAGTGTTGACCCAGGCAACCCTGGAGAATACGCAGAAAGCGCGCAATGCTGATTATAACGCCGCGGAGAACATTCTGATGGAACAGGCTCCCATTGCGCCGATTTATCAGTACACCAACGGGCGTTTAATTAAACCGTGGCTGAAAGGGTATCCGATTACTAACCCTGAAGATGTGGCTTATAGCCGCACAATGTATATTGTGAAGCACTGATATAGCTGGCCTGTTCGGGACGTTGCATTGGCGATTTCCCGAACAGGCAAGACTGTGGGGAAGGTGAGTCATGAAAGCAATGGAAAAGGTATCACCCAATAGAATGGGTTACACTGTATAAATACGAATGTCGTGCGCCTGAAACGCCGTGGCATACTCTTTGCTGATATTTTCCTCGACGACAATTACATCGATATTGCTGCTTTCGGTAACGACATAACGGGCGACAGCCGGGATTTTTTCAGCCGTCAGCGCGACAATAGTTTCATTACACTGTTTGATCACCGCTTTTTTGAACTCACAATCCGCGTAATCAAATCCGGTTAAGCCGGATTCTGGCGACATCGCGCAGCCGCCAATAAATCCCTGATCGAATAAAATGCCCTGCACCTGCGAGATAGCGGTGGCACCCACACACCCTCCAGAAGATCGTTGCACCGCGCCGCCCAGCATAATGACGTCAAACAGTGGTTTTTTTAGTAAAACGGCGGCAATCTCCGGGGAATTTGTTACCACGGTTAACGCCAGCTCGGCGGGTAGGGCTTCAGCCATCGCCAGATTAGTACTGCCCGTGTCGATAAAAATGCAGCTTCCGGATTTGACCATCCGGGCGCATCTCTGCGCGATATTGCTCTTTTTCGCCACATTAATACTCTTGCGCACGGTGATGTCTTCGGATTCAGGGAGTGCAATGACCGCGCCGCCATAGACTTTTTTACACACGCCATCTTTACTCAGTTCATGCAGGTCGCGGCGGATTGTATGTTCCGAAACGCCTAACCTGCTGGCGAGTTCGGAGCAGATGACTCTGCCGTTTTCCTGCAGGATCTGATAGATAAGCGCCTGGCGCTGTTCAGGGAATGCTGCGTAATCGAGCATCAATACTCCAGTGAAATAAACATCGAGCAATAACAAGCATAATTGTGCATTATGGTTCACGATGTCAACATCCCTTTAGGGAACCTATTGTTTGGATACAACAAGAAGAGGTTAGCTATGAAGGTTGCGCATGTGGCGTTATGGACACGGGATCTTGAGCAACAAGCTCAATTCTGGGTCACGTTTTTTGACGCAAAGATCAACGAAAAATACTGCAGTAAAACCAATCCAGGATTTGAATCCTATTTTGTCAAAATTGGTGAGGATATCGCGATTGAGTTAATGACTAAGCCTGGGCTGACAAAACATGCTCCCGACAATAACACCTCAGGCTGGGTGCATCTCGCCATTTCAGTTGGCGGCAGTGAAAACGTTGATGCCATGGCAATGCGTGCAAAAGAACAGGGGATATTAGTTTCTGACCCGCGCACCACCGGTGATGGCTATTACGAAGCGGTGATACGCGATCCTGACGGCAACTTGATTGAAATTGTGGCCTAAGGCTTCACGCCATCTCCAGTAGAAATGTTGTACCTGTTACCGACTATTGATGAGCATGATTCATAAGGTTGTCCTTCTTTTCACCTCTAATCACCCGCCTGTCGAGTCTCTATAATTTTTATAGTTTTCAGCATCCGGTGGCGTGTGCTGCCACCGTTTTGGAGAGTCGAAATGCAAAATCAACGGAATACCGTCTCCAGCGCCGGCGCGGAGATTATGAATCAACAATTTGATGGTAACAGCGTCTTTCCTCGCGGAGAGAAAAATGAAGCGTATGCGAAATATTTCACTGGCGACAGCTATCTGACCATGCTCTCCATGGAAGGCGTGGTGATTGGTAACGTAGCATTTGAGCCGGGCTGTCGTAACTTCTGGCATATCCATCATCAAGGGGGACAAATCTTGCTGGTGACCGGCGGCAGAGGCTGGTATCAGGCGTGGAATCAACCGGCGCGTGAACTGAAAACCGGTGATGTCGTACACATCCCGGCGGGAATGAAACACTGGCACGGCGCCGCGCGTGATAGCTGGTTTGCCCATATCGCTGTGGAAATCCCGGCCGCTGGCGCATCGAACGAGTGGCTTGAACCGGTAAGCGACGCTGAGTACAACCTGCTCCCCTGAGCTGTGTGGGGCGCGCGTTCTGCAGGTAAAGAATCCGATGCCCGAAGTGAATCAGTTTGACCTGATTATTGATACAGTCCCGTATCTACATGACCTGAATCCGTATATTCCAACGCTGGCGCTGGTACTGCTTTGTCATTGATATTGCCTCATTGAAATAAGTGCAGAAAAAAGACGCGGATATCCGCGCCTTTTCTTTTGTTAATGTGTCGATGGCGATGCTTCAGGATTATCCATATACAGCGTCTGGCTGGGGAACGCAAAGTCGGCGTCGTTTGCCTTGACTATCGAAATAATCTTTAAATAAACGTCCTGCTGTACCGCAAGCCATTTCTCCCACACTGTGGTTTTCGTGAAGCAATACACCATGATATTCAGCGATGAATCGGCGAATTCATTAAAATAAACCAGCAGGGTTTGTTTCTGGTCTATTCCCGGATGGTTTTGCAGCATTTCTCTGACCGACTCGACAACGGCACTGACTTTATCAGCATCTTCATATCGTAACCCGATCACCGTTTTGATGCGGCGATTCGTCATCCTTCCTGGGTTTTCTACGCTGATAGAGGAGAAAATCGAGTTTGGGACATATAACGGACGATGATCGAAGGTGTTTATTTTGGTCATTCGCCAGCCGATTTCCGTAACTGTACCTTCAATATTGCGGTCCGGGGAGCGGATCCAGTCGCCGATACTAAAGGGTCTGTCGAAGTAGAGCATAATCCCTGAGAAAAAGTTGCTCAGAATGTCTTTGCCTGCCATACCTACAGCGATACCGCCGATGCCGCCGAAGGTTAACAGGCCGGATAAGCTCATTCCGAAATGTTCGCCATACAGCAAAATGATAGCAACCACGATGGTAATTTTGATGATTCGCGACAGGATCCTCGCGCTGGTGATATCTCTGCCTTTATTAATCTGCGTCTTTTCAAACTGATTAATTACCAGAAAAAGTTTGATGGTAAGGATCAGCGCAATCAACGAGGTGCAGATAAAGTCGACCACGCTGGAGGAGATAAATTTCAGGCTGTAATTTTCGATAACGTTATTAGCAATACTGCCTAACGTCCCGATGATAATGGCATAGACAAGAAATTGCGCGGCATGAAATATGAATCCTTTGCAGCGACGCTCTCCACGATGATACCAGACGCTCATCAGAACCAGCGCGGCACAGCAGCTGAGAATTACCGTCAAATTAAACGCATTATTTATAAACAGTTCAGCGATCATGATTCTTCCAACAGCTCCGTGGTAGTGAAATATCTTCTGATATCCTAATCCTCGAATATTTTACTCAGTTCTGGCGGTCAGATCATTAATCCATAGGGGAGATATATAATGCAATTAGCGCTATTTTCGGCGAAATAGCGCTGGTATCCACCCTGAAAGCGGTTTATGTAGCAGACAGTCAGTTGATGTCATGGTATTGTTAGCGCAAAGTAACAAGGTTTTCATCTGCAAAAGGACAGTACTATGATCATGGCTAAGCTGAAGACAGCGAAGGGACGGAAGTTTCTGTTGTGCCTGCTTGGGGTGTTTATTATCGCAGCGTCGGTCGTGACGCGAGCGACGATCGGTGGTGTGATTGAACAGTATGACATTCCGCTATCCGACTGGACCGCTTCAATGTACGCCATTCAATCGGCAATGATTTGTGTCTACAGCATGGTGTTTACGATTCTGTTGGCTATCCCGCTGGGAATCTATTTTCTCGGCGGCGACGAGCAACACTAAGCGTTTGTTATGCCGGATGAGATCGCCATCCGGCATTGAGTTGTATAGTTAATCGTCTTCTTCGTCATCCAGTTCAACTGGCGTCTGATATTCATCCGGCTTGATGACCAGCAAGTCGCAGCGTAGGTGATCGATAACCTGTTCAGCGGTGTTACCAAGGAACGCGGCAGAAATACCGGTACGACCGACGGTACCCAGTACCACAATACCTGCCTGCAAGTGCTCGGCTAAATCAGGAATGACCTCTTCAGGTAATCCTTTTTCAACGTGCGTCACTTTCTCATCGATACTGAATTTCTGGCGCAACGCCTTCATGGCCAGCAGATGCTGTCCACGGATCGCGTCGTTATAAACGCTGGGGTCAAACTCAGGTAGTTCAATTGCGATATTGATTGGCGTAACAGGGTAGGCGCCAACCAGATGCACTTCAGTATGGTTAACCTGTTCTGCCAGTTGCAGCGTCTCTTTGACCAGTTTTTCATTGAGCGCGTTGTGATAAGGCTCTTCACTGGCGAGGTTCACCGCAACCAGCGCTTTACCCTCTTCAGGCCATGGCTGGTCTTTAACCATCCATACCGGGCTTGGACATTTGCGCAATAAATGCCAGTCGGTAGGCGTGAAAATTACGGCTTCGAGGCGGTCGTGTTGGTGTGCCATTTTGAGGACCAGGTCATGCTGAGCGCTAATGACTTCCTGGATGATGGCTTCAAAGGGACGGTTATGCCATACCACTTTAATTTCAAGAGGGATCCCTGCTTCGATGTAGTATTTTGCTTGTTCACGGATCCATGCTGTTCGCTGGCTGATGACCCCCTGACGCATTGCCGTACGCTCATCGGGCGACAGCAGGGTAGTCATCTCGTAGGAAAAGTCATAGATTGGCAAAAAGGCTTTAATTTTGCCACCAATCCGTTGATGCAAATAAACAGCTCGCCGTAATGCTGGTTGATCGTCCTGGTTTGGATCGATGACGACCAGCATATTTTTATACATAGCCATACAGGGTCTCCTTACAACTGTCATCGCAGTTTGTAATTAAAAGAGTAACCCAATAATGTGGATTGAAACAGGGGAGAACCTCCTGCCAGATCAATAAATCGGGAAAATCTATAGATTTCGTTCACATCTCGCTAAAACTAAACGACTTTTCTCAGTATTTGTGCCTCTTTGGGGCGCCCTGGGGGCAACGCTGTCGGCATGCGGTTAAATTGATATAATTTCTGATATGTTGAGTTAACACAACGAGCGTTAGATTCGGGTGAAGATAGTCGCTCAGTTGGTATGCCATCAATGATGGCATACCAACTGAAGATGATAGTCCTTTTTATCAATATGTTAGTGATTATCGCGGAACCAATTCATTTAGAGATAGCACATCGCTATACGAAAGAATTTTATAACCTTGCTATGTTGTCTGTAGCTGATTGTTTCTGCCACATATCTCAGGTTGAGTTGTGTCAAGGTATGGTGACGATAACTTATCTAATCAAAATGACCATGATATACCTGCTTCTGCCCGCCATGGGGATTGTATTCCGGCTCCATTTCCATAACCAGCGCCAACATGCCCCATTAGATTGTCCGTAATTTTTGTACGTAGCCCTGCCTGGTACACACCTCTCGTACCGGAGAGATCATTATTAAAATAATCACTATTATTGATCCTTACCTTATTATTATCGGCAAACTCATGTCGCACTGAAATTTTCAGCCAAGGCTGTAGTTCAATACTTTTTCCTAATGCCAGACGATAATCTGTTCCCAAACCTAGCTCTGCTCGCAGCATATGTGTATTATCCACATTAGCGCGCATACCATTCGAAAGAGAATATTTTGGGGAACTGCTTGTAAAGCCGGTAAATGCCATGTATGGAGTAACACCCCAGTTATTTTTGCTTAACAGTATCCCGCTTTCTAGATGGGTTCCGGCACCGTAGGTTCGATAATTACCATCAGCATATCCACCACTCTTCATCCGTCCTTTGATATCATTTTCGAACAGGTTAATCTTAGCGATACCGTCAAAATATAAACCTCTTTCATTCTGTAATCCAACATAGGCACCTAGTGAGTAGCTGCCCACATTACCTTTACCACCACGCGTAAAATCAATATCTGAGCGTGAATAACTGAAAAAAGCGCCAAACTTACTCGCACTCTTTTCGTGCTGAAAATGACGATCAACTCCCATCATCAGACCGCTAAGCTTCTGATCAAAATCTGTCCCTTCAGGTAAGAATACTTTATTCCGTATATTGTGCTGCACCATCCAAAATGCACTGTCACTTCCGGAAAATTTTCCTGTAACTAGACGATCTCTCACACTTTCCAGTT
>NZ_JAHLRC010000055.1:0-27087 GCF_018919545.1 Citrobacter sp. S46_ASV_140 | reverse complement strand
TGTTCTTCGTGGTGGTATAGAAGTGACCAGTACCAGCAGAAGAAACCAGCTTGATTTTCTCACGAATACCTTTAGCCATGATTTATTTCCTCTTAGTACTTAGTACTTTTCGCCACGGGCACGCAGTTCAGACAGAACTGTTTCGATGCCTTTCTTATCAATAACACGCATACCTTTAGCAGATACACGCAGGGTGACAAAACGCTTCTCGCTCTCAACCCAAAAACGGTGAGAGTGCAGGTTAGGCAGGAAACGGCGTTTAGTCGCGTTCAGTGCGTGGGAACGGTTGTTACCGGTCACCGGACGCTTGCCAGTAACTTGGCAGACTCGGGACATGTCTATTCTCCAAAAATCAAATTAGCTCGAGCTTCGTATGGGGTATTGGCGCCTCGTCAGGCTTCTCAGCCCGGTTATCGCAGTTCAATACACTAAATCTTTCATCGTTGCCTCGTCATTGGACGCAACAAGAATGATTTTGCGTATTTGCGAACTCTCGATTGCCAGGCCCAAATGCCAAACCCGAGATTCTCAAAGGTGGCGTAGTATACGCTGAGTCAGCGATGTGCTCAAGTCCCGAACAGACAAAGATCCCGATGGATCGCGTAAAGTGCGTTAAATCCAACCGCGTTCCGCAAAAGAAACGTACTCTCCGCGCCCAATGACCAGATGATCAAGCACCCGGATATCCATGAACTGACAGCATTTCACAACACGCTCGGTGATGAGTTTATCTGCTTTGCTCGGCTCTGCACACCCCGAAGGGTGATTATGTGCAAGGATCACCGCAGAAGCATTCATTTTTATCGCTTCGCGGACAATTTCTCGCGGATGCACTTCAACGTGGCTTAGCGTTCCGGAAAAAAGTTTACGGTGTTTAATCACGCGATGTTGAGAATCCATAAAGATCACATAGAAGATCTCGCGTTCCTCTTGCGAAAGCTGGCTTTGCAGAAATTCACGCGCCATTTCCGGGCTTAGTATCGCACGCTCCTCTATCACCTGTACGTTGTAGTAGCGCCTTGCCAGCTCCACTATTCCCTTCAACTGTGCGTACTTCGCGATACCGATACCCTGAACATAGCTGAAATCCATGTAATCAGCAGACAACAGGCCATACAGCGAATCAAAATGCTGAAGCATCTCTTTCGCCAGCGTAAGCACATCTTTACCCAGTATCCCGGTGCGTAGAAAAAGAGCGAGTAGCTCTACGTCGGTCAGCGAACTGGCCCCCTGCGCCAACAGCTTTTCCCGAGGCATTATACGTCCTGTATTTTCCATGCTTTTCCCCTCCTTTCGCGTCCGCATAGTGGCATAACGCCAGCGGCGAATCGACGCTCTGTTTTCACTTCTTCGTAGAGCCTCGCAAACTGGAGCGCGGGCAAAAGCACGACACATTGCGGATTGTGATAAAATATCCGCCTTCTGGTGAAACCCAACAGGAAAGATCATGATGAGCCTGGCCGGTAAAAAAATCGTACTTGGCGTCAGTGGCGGGATTGCTGCGTACAAAACCCCTGAGCTGGTGCGTCGTTTACGGGAACGCGGCGCAGACGTCCGCGTGGCGATGACCGAAGCAGCAAAAGCGTTTATTACTCCTCTGAGCTTACAGGCGGTTTCGGGCTATCCCGTTTCCGACAGCCTGCTTGACCCCGCAGCCGAAGCCGCGATGGGCCACATTGAGCTGGGGAAATGGGCCGATTTGGTTATACTGGCCCCAGCGACGGCAGACCTGATTGCCCGCGTTGCCGCAGGTATGGCCAACGATCTGGTGTCTACGATCTGTCTGGCAACGCCAGCGCCTGTTGCCGTGCTGCCGGCTATGAACCAGCAGATGTACCGCGCCGCCGCTACTCAACACAATCTGGGCATTCTTGCCTCGCGCGGTTTGCTCATTTGGGGCCCTGACAGTGGTAGTCAGGCATGTGGTGATGTCGGTCCTGGACGTATGCTGGATCCGTTAACAATTGTGGATATGGCGGCAGAACATTTTCCACCTGTCAAAGATCTGCAACATCTCAACATCATGATTACAGCAGGCCCGACGCGTGAACCGCTTGATCCCGTGCGTTATATTTCCAACCACAGCTCCGGGAAAATGGGATTTGCTATCGCGGCCGCTGCCGCAAAACGCGGGGCAAACGTCACGCTGGTATCAGGTCCGGTTTCGTTACCTACACCGCCTTTTGTCCAGCGCATTGATGTGATGACCGCGCTGGAAATGGAAGCCGCCGTGCAATCTGCGGTGCAACAACAGCATATTTTTATCGGCTGCGCCGCAGTCGCTGATTATCGCGCTGAAACTGTCGCCAGTGAAAAAATCAAAAAACAGGCCACGCAGGGTGATGAATTAACAGTAAAAATGGTCAAAAACCCGGACATCATCGCTGGTGTTGCCGCACTGGATGCTAACCGTCCTTTTGTCGTTGGGTTTGCCGCCGAAACAAATAATGTGGAAGAATATGCCCGGCAAAAACGCATCCGCAAAAACCTTGATGTGATCTGTGCGAACGACGTTTCGCTGTCCACTCAAGGATTTAACAGCGACAGCAACGCATTACACCTTTTTTGGCAGGATGGAGATAAAGTCTTACCGCTTGAGCGCAAAGAACTCCTGGGCCAATTATTACTCGACGAGATCGTGACCCGTTATGATGAAAAAAATCGACGTTAAGATTCTGGACCCGCGCGTAGGGCAACAATTTCCGCTCCCGACGTACGCCACTTCTGGTTCTGCCGGACTTGACCTGCGTGCCTGTCTTGATGACGCCGTAGAACTGGCGCCTGGCGCAACAACGCTGGTGCCAACCGGGTTAGCTATCCACATTGCCGATCCTTCTCTTGCGGCGGTGATGCTCCCGCGCTCCGGGCTGGGCCATAAGCACGGGATCGTACTGGGCAATCTGGTCGGTTTGATTGATTCCGACTACCAGGGCCAGCTGATGGTTTCAATCTGGAACCGTGGTCAGGACAACTTTACTATTGAACCGGGCGAACGTATCGCGCAGATGGTATTTGTACCGGTCGTCCAGGCTGAATTTAATTTGGTGGAAGAGTTTGAAGCCACCGATCGTGGCGAAGGTGGCTTCGGCCATTCCGGGCGCAAGTAACCCGCAGAAAAGTATCTCACAGCGTAATAACGCAATAACACACCGCAAACACCCGTTTGCGGTCGCTGTGTGGATGCCTGCCTGGCAAGAGCTTATTTTCAGGGGTATTTTGTAACATGGTAGAAAAGCAAACTGCGAAAAGGAATCGTCGCGAAGAAATACTTCAGTCTCTGGCACTGATGCTTGAGTCCAGCGATGGTAGCCAACGCATCACGACAGCTAAACTGGCGGCCTCTGTGGGCGTTTCCGAAGCGGCCTTGTATCGCCATTTTCCCAGCAAGACCCGCATGTTCGATAGCCTGATTGAGTTTATCGAAGATAGTCTGATTACCCGTATCAATCTGATTTTGAAAGATGAAAAGGACACTAACGCGCGATTGCGTCTGATCGTACTGCTGATTTTAGGGTTCGGTGAACGTAATCCTGGCCTGACGCGAATTCTGACCGGACACGCGTTGATGTTCGAGCAAGACCGTCTGCAAGGCCGTATTAACCAGCTTTTTGAGCGAATTGAGGCGCAGTTACGCCAGGTTCTGCGAGAAAAAAGAATGCGTGAAGGTGAAGGCTACACCGTGGATGAAACGCTGCTGGCCAGCCAGTTACTGGCTTTCTGCGAAGGTATGCTGTCCCGGTTTGTACGTAGCGAATTTAAATACCGCCCAACGGATGATTTCGACATCCGCTGGCCGTTGGTTGCCGCTCAATTGCAGTAACACCGTTGTTGGATGGCGACCTCGCCTATTTTGCCTACGAACTCCGCGGTGCGTAGGCTGGATAAGCGCAGCGCCATCCGGCAGTTCTTATACGCCGTATGCTTCGCGATACGCCCGTACTGCGGCCAGGTGTTCTGCCATTTCTGGTTTTTCTTCCAGATACGCAATCAGATCTTTCAGGGTAATGATAGAAATCACCTTGCAGCCATAATCGCGTTCCACTTCCTGAATCGCTGAAATCTCGCCGCGACCGCGTTCCTGACGATCGAGAGAAATCAGTACCCCCGCCAGCGTAGCGTCGTTAGCCTGAATAATTTCCATCGACTCACGAATAGCCGTACCTGCAGTGATAACATCATCCACCAGCATTACACGCCCCTCAAGTGCGCTACCTACCAGATTACCGCCTTCACCGTGGGTCTTCGCCTCTTTACGGTTAAAGCAGTACGGCAAATCTTTATCGTGGTGTTCCGCCAGCGCAACAGCCGTGGTGGTCGCAATCGGGATACCTTTGTAGGCCGGACCAAACAGCAAATCGAACTCAATACCGGAATCCATCAGCGCTTCGGCATAAAAACGGCCTAACAGAGCCAGGCAGCGCCCGGTATTAAACAGCCCGGCGTTGAAGAAATAGGGGCTTTTACGCCCGGATTTCAGCGTAAACTCGCCAAACTTTAGTACCTGCTTGCTAAGCGCAAACTCAATAAACTGGCGCTGATACGGTTTCATGGATTCGCTCCTCATCTCACTTTATTACAGACAAAAAAAAGGCGACTCATCAGTCGCCTTTAAAATCAATTTTCTAACGCCGCCTTCTGCGTCGTTACAATGGATTCGATTCCCCCTCGGGCTAACGCCAGTAGGGTGAGAAGTTCTTCATGGCTGAACGGCTCGCCTTCTGCCGTGCCCTGCACCTCTATAATGCGGCCATCTTCAGTCATCACCACGTTCATGTCGGTTTCTGCGGCAGAGTCCTCAACGTATTCGAGGTCACAGAGCGCTTCACCGTTCACAATGCCCACGGAAACCGCGGCGACCATCCCCTTCATCGGGTTAGTTTTCAGTTTACCGCTCGCAACCAGCTTGTTCAGCGCATCAGCCAACGCCACACATGCGCCGGTAATTGATGCAGTGCGCGTACCGCCATCTGCCTGAATAACATCGCAGTCCAGCGTAATAGTGAATTCACCGAGCGTCTTCAGATCAACGGCGGCGCGCAGCGCACGAGCGATCAGACGCTGGATTTCCATGGTACGACCGCCCTGCTTACCTTTCGCCGCTTCACGGGCGTTACGGGTGTGCGTGGCGCGTGGCAGCATGCCATATTCTGCGGTGATCCAGCCCTGGCCCTGGCCTTTCAGAAAACGCGGTACACCTTCATCAATAGAGGCGGTACACAGCACTTTGGTATCACCAAATTCGACCAGCACGGAGCCTTCAGCGTGTTTTGTATAATTACGGGTCAGGGTGACGTGACGCACCTGGTTGGCACTACGACCTGCTGGACGCATGATAAAATCTCCGGCTTGAAACGAATGTGGCTGCGCATTATACGGACTTCCGACTGTTATTCCTATCCTGACAAGACGTGGATGGCTATAATCCTCCCATCTCATCTTTAAAAACAGGAACGTCTATGATCCGCAGCATGACCGCCTACGCCCGGCGTGAAATCAAGGGTGAATGGGGTAGCGCTACCTGGGAAATGCGCTCGGTAAACCAGCGTTATCTGGAAACTTATTTTCGCCTGCCGGAACAGTTCCGTAGTCTTGAACCCGTTGTCCGCGAACGCATACGCACGCGTCTGACGCGCGGTAAAGTCGAGTGTACGCTGCGTTTTGAGCCTGATGCCAGCGCCCAGGGCGAGCTGATTCTAAATGAAAAGCTCGCTAAACAGCTCGTTAGCGCTGCTAACTGGGTCAAAATGCAGAGTGATGAAGGTGAAATTAACCCAGTTGATATCCTGCGCTGGCCAGGCGTAATGGCTGCCCAGGAGCAAGATCTGGACGCCATTGCCGCTGAAATCCTCGCCGCGCTTGACGGTACGCTGGATGACTTCATCGTCGCGCGTGAAACCGAAGGTCAGGCGCTGAAAGCGCTGATCGAGCAGCGTCTGGAAGGCGTCAGCACTGAAGTCGCTAAAGTGCGTGCACATATGCCGGAAATTCTGCAATGGCAGCGTGAGCGTCTGGTAGCCAAACTGGAAGACGCCCAGGTGCAACTGGAGAATAACCGCCTTGAGCAAGAACTGGTGCTGATGGCGCAGCGCATCGATGTAGCAGAAGAGTTAGATCGTCTGGAAGCCCACGTCAAAGAAACCTACAACATTCTGAAGAAAAAAGAGGCTGTTGGCCGTCGTCTGGACTTCATGATGCAGGAATTCAACCGTGAGTCGAACACTCTTGCATCCAAGTCTATCAATGCCGAGGTGACTAATTCCGCAATTGAACTGAAGGTATTGATCGAGCAAATGCGCGAGCAAATTCAGAATATCGAGTAATTTTGCGTACCATGCCTATGCTATCGTAACGTACTAGATAGCCTGCTCAATGCAGGCTATCCGTACCGCCAGTAAGTGCTGATTGATATAAAATTGAATACTTATTTATCTGGCATATATTTGTCGTTATAAATACTCTTCAGAATATCAACCCGAACAGCATTACTGCTGTTCATATTCACGACTGTCAGTACTTCATCGGATCCCCTGAGGCGCCAGCACTCTGCCTCAACATCGCATTTTACCTGTTTTTCATAGCCCGCCATTGAGAGATACTTACTAATCCTCCCCGTATCCCTGGTATCATGGAACGTCACACTCCATACATCAGCCTTAGGACCAGAAATGTTCGTATAATTAAAGTCATACACTTGGGATATTCTCGGCATTTTTTTTAAAACTTGGGGAGTGTAATAATCATATTTGGCTTTATCAAACTCTGTATATTGTGCGTTACCTGCAAGTCTCATTTTAATATTAGGCCAGAAATAAGAGCTGCATATAGCTATTACCATCAGCACTATTATGACTGCCTGTTTCATATGTTTCCCTGTTTTACGAGTTAACGACCGTTCCATCTCTGGAAGCTATTTTAACGTTACCAGAACTAAAATCGCTGTAAGGTACCACTGTTCTCATGAATGAGGGTAAAACACCTTTTACAGGAAGAGCTAAAGCTGATTTCATCGGATCGGGAAATAAAATCGGTTGGAATGAGGTGTTTTTAAAAGAGCCGATTGGACCATAATAATCCCAACGTCTGAGGGCTTCCTCTTTGCTTACGGGCTGCAATAGCGGGAATGGGTTACTATATGAGACTACGCGGTAGAACCCCAGCAAATCGGATACTAAATCCTCACCACTGAAACCGCTGTCGGTGTAAAGATAAAAGGGGAAATTTGACTGTAAACCTTCAAAACGATGAGCAAGCGCCATCATCATGGAAAGCGCTATACTATATCGTTCAAATAAGCTGCGCCCTTTTCTAATTCTCCATCTGATGAACTTCCCAATTGTGAGCCCTCCTCTTCCCATACTTTGAGTGTATTTTACATCGTAATAATCCTTTCCTGAATACTCGCCTTGGTGCATATCCGAGAGTAACTTTCTGACATCATCTCCTCGGGCATGTCCCATATCTATCCACCCCAAAACTTCGGTGTATATTATCCCGCTTCTTAAATTTCCAGCCTCTCTGCCATCCTGAATTTCTTCTCTTACGCTCATACCTGGCACTCCGACTCACAAAATGCTGAAGATTTTGCTGTAAATGCACCCATCCACATAGAAGCGATAGCTGAGGAAGTCATTTTTCAGAATAGAAGCCGCTGAATATCAGACTTTACTCAGAATAACTTCCCCAATGACATCTGGATGTGTAGTCGTTGTAAGAAATACCATTTTTGCAGCGCACCAAAGTACATACCACACCAACTAATCTCTCGCTGCAACATTCAAGGTATGGCTGAAATACGAACCGGAGTGTCAATTTGTCCAATGGTCGAGGGTGATAGTTTGGGTGAAATATGATACGTAGCCCACCCATAAACGACGGGGCTACGTGTTTTTCCCAACACTTCGGTTGTGACCCATCCAGTTCGAATTATATTTTCTCATCATTTATTGTCACCATTCACAAAGCAAAGCCCATGCCATAACGCATTTACAGAAAACTCACATTAGCTGTAGTTATTAAAATCACTTCACCTTAGAAAATCTCAATCGTGACAATGCGCACAAATCGTTAACCTTAGCCCCAGCAAATCAGGGGGAATACATGCTGTTACACGTTTTATATTTAATTGGTATTACTGCCGAAGCCATGACCGGTGCGCTTGCGGCTGGGCGTCGCCGTATGGATACATTTGGCGTCATTATCATTGCCACCGCGACGGCCATTGGCGGCGGCTCGGTACGCGACATCCTTCTCGGCCACTATCCACTCGGCTGGGTAAAGCACCCTGAATACGTCATTATCGTGGCGACCGCTGCGGTACTCACCACCATTATTGCCCCCGTAATGCCCTATCTGCGTAAAATATTCCTCGTCCTGGATGCGCTGGGCCTGGTGGTCTTTTCTATTATTGGTGCCCAGGTGGCACTGGATATGGGTCATGGACCGATGATTGCCGTGGTCGCTGCGGTCACTACCGGGGTCTTTGGTGGTGTATTACGTGACATGTTCTGCAAACGCATCCCGTTAGTATTCCAGAAAGAACTTTATGCCGGCGTTTCATTTGCCGCTGCTGTGCTGTATATCGTGCTACAACATTATGTCTCCAGCCACGATGTGGTGGTGATCTCTACCCTGCTCTTCGGCTTTACCGCCCGACTACTGGCCCTGCGCCTGAAGTTGGGGCTGCCGGTATTTTACTATCGCCATGAAGGCCATTAAGGCATAAAGCCCGTGATCCGCTGAGCAGCTAACCAGTTGCTCAGCGCTGTGATCTCTTTATCCTCCAGCCACTGAATAACCTGTCGTGCCCGTCGCTCTCCCATGAAAGGAAATTGCCGCCAGCTTTGTTCACTGCGATCCCGTAACTGCTGCCACGAACCATCCCGACTGGCATTCAACGTTGCCTGTGTTAACGGTATTCCCATGGCAATCACCCAGCGCGTAAATGGAAGATGGCGTGACAGATTGAACTGATGCCACAGCTTCCCCCCTTTGTTCACGCCAAATGTGGACTGTAGCTGCTCCTGCGTTAATCCAAGCCAGGAAAAGATATGTTCAAAGCGATACGTCTGATGTAGCTCCCGCCATCCCGCCTCGCCCATACCCTCCAGCCCTAACACATCTTTGGCCCCCAGCCAGACGAGCCTGGCAACAAACTGTTCCTGACACTCCGCTGTGGCATAAAAACAAGTTAGTGAATTGAAGCGCCCCTCAGGTGGTGCTGGCTTATTACGCTGGGTGCTGCGCCAGACCACCTCATCTATACGGGGGATCCCCTGTCCGGCCAGACTTATCAGAATCTGATCGCCAGGCGCAATATCCCATTCATTCCAGCGCCGGACTGAGCCAATATTGACGCGCTGCACCCGCTTATCATCCAGCATGACGGGGACCAGCAATGCAACCACCGCAATTTTCCCGCTTTTGCCAACGGAGAACTGAATACCCGTCACCTCAGATACCCTGGCCACGGGAGGATATTTCCACGCTGCCAGCCAGTCTCCCTGTCCGGGTAGCCAGTATTGCGCCCGCGGTTCTTTTCCCGTTCGCACCACCACACCATCCGTCACAAAAGGTAACGCTGAAGTCCACCACCTGGCACGCGCCTGCTCGACGTCATCCACACTCTTCACGGCCTGAGTATATCGTTGCGTGAAACTGAACCCGGCAGCAGTGAGTTGCTCAAGTCTTTCCGACATGGCAACTGGACCATCAGGCCAGGCCCAGATAAAAATAGCCAGCGAGCGTAACATTTCCGGGTTGCTCTGGCGCATCATCATTCCAGCAACCTTTGAGCGGGCGTTCATTCCCCCTCTCTGCTGCTGAATATGCCCTTGTTGCTGCAAAAATATCTCCCCCTGCAACGTACTGTTAGAGAGCGGCCCCCTGGTAGTACGTGGAACGGAAGGGATCTGAAGAACCTTTTGCGTCCAGTCTTCGCCTTTCAGACCGTTACCACGGCTAATCGCCCGTATCAGATTGCCATTGCGATAGACCAGCGTGACCGCCACGCCATCCACCTTCGGCTGCACCCAGAGATCGCTGCGAGCATGCATCCATTGCTGTAACGCTTGCTTATCGGCAAGTTTTCGAACTCCCGTGTGGGGAACGGTGTGCGAGACGGTTCCACTTATTGGGGGCGCAGATAGATCTGGTGGGGCTTCATCGCCAAAACAGCGCTGCCACTGGATGAGCTGCGCATTGAGCTGGTCATAAACGGCGTCGTCTACGACACTTTCCCCTTGTTTCCAGTAACTGTCATTACACTGTGTTATCTGCTGCTGTAGTCGTGAAATTTCCTCTTGTGCCCTGGCTGGCGACCAGACGGGGCATACCGCCCATGAGGGTAGATACCACATTAGCAAAACCAGCCCTATGCATTTCCATAATCCCATGCTATCTCCGCTGAACCATACGTTTCCCAGCAGGTATAACGCGAATTGAAATGGAAACAGAGAGGCAAAAAATCATCCTGCGAGCAACGTTCCTGACATTTGCACGAATTGCTGCAAATCGCGGATAAAACAGGAAACTGGTACGCAAAACGCAATAAACATGCGCAAAAAGTGTGACAAGGGCTACGTCACATAGCGGCTACGTGTATAATAAGCCCGTATGTAGGCTCTCTTTCGACAATCACATACATTAAGATACTCATGGCTCAAGGCACGCTTTATATTGTTTCTGCCCCCAGTGGCGCGGGTAAATCCAGCCTGATTCAGGCTTTATTAAAGACCCAACCGTTGTATGACACCCAGGTTTCTGTTTCGCACACCACGCGCGCACCGCGCCCGGGGGAAGTGCACGGTGAACACTATTTTTTTGTGAACCATGACGAATTCAGAACCATGATTGGCAGAGACGCGTTCCTGGAACACGCTGAGGTTTTCGGTAATTACTACGGCACCTCGCGTGAGACCATTGAGCAAGTATTAGCATCCGGCGTAGACGTCTTTTTAGATATCGACTGGCAAGGTGCGCAGCAAATTCGTCAAAAAATGCCGCATGCGCGCAGTATTTTTATTTTGCCGCCATCTAAGATTGAGCTGGATCGCCGTCTTCGTGGCCGCGGTCAGGATAGCGAAGACGTGATCGCAAAACGTATGGCGCAAGCTGTTGCAGAAATGAGCCATTACGCCGAATATGATTATCTTATTGTGAATGATGATTTCGATACCGCCCTGGGCGATTTGAAAACTATCATTCGCGCCGAACGTCTGCGCATGAGCCGCCAAAAGCAGCGTCATGACGCTTTAATCAGCAAACTGTTGGCAGACTGAACCCACATTCAGTATCATGCCCAGTCATTTCTTCACCTGTGGAGCATTTTAAGTATGGCACGCGTAACTGTTCAGGACGCTGTAGAGAAAATTGGTAACCGTTTTGACCTGGTACTGGTCGCCGCGCGTCGCGCTCGTCAGATGCAGGTAGGCGGAAAGGATCCGCTCGTACCGGAAGAAAACGATAAAACTACCGTTATCGCGCTGCGCGAAATCGAAGAAGGTCTGATCAACAACCAGATCCTCGACGTGCGTGAGCGCCAGGAACAGCAAGAGCAGGAAGCCGCTGAATTACAAGCCGTTACCGCTATTGCTGAAGGTCGTCGTTAATCACAAAGCGGGTCGCCCTTGTATCTGTTTGAAAGCCTGAATCAACTGATTCAAAACTACCTGCCGGAAGACCAGATTAAGCGTCTTCGGCAGGCGTATCTCGTTGCACGTGACGCTCACGAGGGCCAGACACGTTCAAGCGGTGAACCCTATATCACGCACCCGGTAGCGGTAGCCTGCATTCTGGCCGAGATGAAACTCGACTATGAAACGCTGATGGCTGCGCTGCTGCATGACGTGATTGAAGATACCCCAGCCACCTACCAGGACATGGAACAGCTTTTTGGTAAAAGCGTTGCTGAACTGGTAGAAGGGGTGTCGAAACTTGATAAGCTTAAGTTTCGCGATAAGAAAGAGGCGCAAGCTGAAAACTTTCGCAAGATGATTATGGCGATGGTGCAGGATATCCGCGTCATTCTCATCAAACTCGCTGACCGTACCCACAACATGCGCACGCTGGGCTCATTACGCCCGGACAAGCGTCGCCGCATCGCCCGTGAAACCCTCGAAATCTATAGTCCGCTGGCACACCGTTTAGGTATTCATCACATTAAAACCGAGCTGGAAGAGCTGGGTTTTGAAGCGCTGTACCCGAACCGCTATCGCGTGATTAAAGAAGTGGTTAAAGCCGCTCGTGGCAACCGCAAAGAGATGATCCAAAAAATCCTCTCGGAAATCGAAGGGCGTTTGCAAGAGGCAGGTATTCCGTGTCGCGTAAGTGGCCGCGAGAAGCACCTGTACTCTATTTACTGCAAAATGGTGCTCAAAGAGCAGCGTTTTCACTCCATCATGGATATCTACGCTTTTCGCGTTATCGTTCATGATTCCGATACCTGTTATCGCGTACTCGGCCAGATGCACAGCCTGTACAAACCTCGTCCTGGTCGCGTGAAAGACTATATCGCCATTCCGAAAGCGAACGGATATCAGTCTTTGCACACCTCAATGATCGGCCCTCACGGCGTCCCGGTTGAAGTACAGATTCGTACCGAAGACATGGACCAGATGGCAGAGATGGGTGTAGCAGCGCACTGGGCTTACAAAGAGCACGGCGGCGAAAGCAGCACCACCGCACAAATCCGCGCTCAACGCTGGATGCAAAGCCTGCTGGAACTGCAGCAGAGCGCCGGTAGCTCGTTTGAATTTATTGAAAGCGTCAAATCTGATCTCTTCCCGGATGAGATTTATGTTTTCACACCGGAAGGGCGCATTGTCGAACTGCCTGCCGGTGCAACGCCTGTCGACTTCGCCTACGCCGTGCATACCGATATCGGCCACGCCTGCGTCGGCGCACGCGTCGACAGACAACCTTACCCGCTTTCGCAGCCGCTCTTTAGCGGACAGACCGTTGAGATTATTACCGCTCCGGGCGCCCGTCCGAATGCAGCGTGGCTCAACTTCGTCGTCAGTTCGAAAGCGCGCGCCAAAATTCGCCAACTGCTGAAAAACCTCAAGCGCGATGATTCCGTCAGTCTGGGTCGTCGACTGCTCAACCATGCCTTAGGCGGTAGCCGTAAACTGGCTGAGATCCCGCCAGAGAGCATCCAGCGTGAGCTTGAGCGCATGAAGCTCGCCACGCTTGACGATCTGCTCGCGGAAATCGGTCTGGGTAACGCCATGAGCGTGGTGGTAGCGAAAAACCTCCAGCAGGGCGAAGCAACGGCAAACGTGCCAGCACAATCTGGCCACGGTCATCTGCCGATCAAAGGCGCAGATGGCGTGCTGATCACCTTCGCGAAATGCTGTCGTCCGATTCCTGGCGATCCAATCATTGCCCACGTCAGCCCGGGTAAAGGTCTGGTGATTCACCATGAATCCTGCCGTAACATTCGTGGCTATCAAAAAGAGCCAGAGAAGTTTATGGCGGTGGAATGGGATAAAGAGACAGAGCAGGAGTTCATTACCGAGATTAAGGTGGATATGTTTAACCACCAGGGTGCTCTGGCGAACCTGACGGCGGCAATCAACACGACCACCTCCAACATTCAAAGTCTGAATACGGAAGAGAAAGATGGCCGCGTCTATAGCGCCTTTATTCGCCTGACCGCTCGCGATCGCGTGCACCTGGCGAATATCATGCGCAAAATCCGCGTCATGCCGGACGTGATAAAAGTCACCCGTAACCGTAACTAGAACACGTTTTATGAATACTCAACGTTATGCACGTATTTGCGAGATGCTCGCACGTCGTCAGCCCGATCTGACCGTCTGCATGGAGCAGGTCCACAAACCTCATAACGTTTCTGCAATCATTCGTACTGCAGACGCGGTCGGCGTGCATGAAGTCCACGCCGTCTGGCCTGGTAGCCGTATGCGCACCATGGCCTCTTCTGCCGCAGGCAGCAACAGTTGGGTACAGGTGAAGACTCACCGCACTATTGGCGATGCGGTCACACATTTAAAAAGCCAGGGTATGCAGGTTCTGGCAACACATCTGTCAGATAAAGCCGTGGATTTTCGCGAGATTGATTACACGCGCCCCACCTGCATCCTGATGGGCCAGGAGAAAACCGGCATCACTCAGGAAGCGTTGGATCTGGCGGATCAGGACATCATCATTCCCATGACTGGCATGGTGCAATCGCTGAACGTTTCGGTCGCCTCCGCGCTGATTCTGTACGAAGCACAGCGCCAGCGGCAAAACGCCGGCATGTACCAACGAGAAAACAGCATGCTGGCGCAAGATGAGCAGCAGCGTTTGCTGTTTGAAGGCGGTTATCCGGTGCTGGCGAATGTCGCTAAGCGCAAAGGTCTTCCCTACCCCCACGTAAACACGCAGGGCGAAATTGAAGCCGATGCAACGTGGTGGGCCACTATGCAATCTGCGAGATAAACGCGATGAAAGGCCGTTTACTGGATGCCATCCCACTCAATTCTCTGACCGGCGTTGGCGCAGCGCAAAGCAGTAAACTGGCGAAAATTGGCCTGCACACCGTGCAGGACCTTCTGCTCCACCTCCCTCTGCGTTACGAAGACCGCACGCACCTGTACCCGATTGGCGAACTGCTGCCGGGCGTTTATGCCACCGTAGAAGGCGAAGTGCTGAACTGCAATATCACCTTCGGCGGACGCCGGATGATGACCTGTCAGATCAGTGATGGCTCCGGCATTCTCACCATGCGCTTTTTCAACTTCAGCGCCGCAATGAAAAACAGTCTCGCCACCGGTCGCCGGGTGCTGGCCTATGGCGAAGCCAAACGCGGAAAATACGGCGCAGAGATGATCCACCCGGAGTATCGCGTGCAGGGCGATCTCAGCACGCCGGAATTGCAGGAAACGCTCACGCCGGTGTATCCAACCACCGAAGGCGTGAAGCAGGCCACGCTGCGCAAACTGACCGTTCAAGCGCTGGACCTGCTCGATACCTGCGCCATTGCCGAACTGCTGCCGCCAGAGCTGTTGCAAGGCATGATGAGCCTGCCAGAAGCTCTGCGCACATTGCACCGTCCACCGCCGTCACTGCAGTTGAGCGATCTGGAAACCGGTCAGCATCCAGCACAGCGACGTCTGATACTGGAAGAATTGCTGGCGCATAACCTCAGCATGCTGGCACTACGCGCCGGGGCGCAACGTTTCCACGCCCAGCCGCTGATCGCAAACAACGCGCTGAAAGATAAGCTGCTGGCGGCTCTACCGTTTAAACCCACCGGCGCCCAGGCCCGCGTTACCGCTGAGATCGAACGCGATATGGCACTGGATGTCCCCATGATGCGTCTGGTACAGGGCGATGTCGGCTCAGGTAAAACGCTGGTTGCGGCGCTGGCCGCCCTACGTGCCATCGCACATGGTAAGCAAGTTGCGCTGATGGCCCCCACCGAACTACTGGCTGAACAGCACGCCAATAACTTCCGCAACTGGTTCGCGCCACTGGGTATTGAAGTTGGCTGGCTGGCAGGTAAACAGAAAGGCAAAGCGCGCCTGGCACAGCAGGAAGCTATCGCCAGCGGTGAGGTGCAGATGATTGTCGGCACGCACGCAATTTTCCAGGAACAGGTGCAGTTCAACGGACTGGCACTGGTTATCATCGACGAACAGCACCGTTTTGGCGTACATCAGCGCCTGGCGCTGTGGGAGAAAGGCCAGCAGCAGGGTTTCCATCCACACCAGCTAATCATGACCGCCACCCCAATCCCGCGCACGCTGGCAATGACCGCCTATGCCGATCTCGACACGTCGGTCATTGACGAACTCCCTCCGGGGCGTACGCCGGTCACCACGGTGGCGATTCCGGATACCCGCCGCAGCGATATTATTGACCGCGTGCGCAACGCTTGTACCCATGAAGGGCGCCAGGCGTACTGGGTCTGTACGCTGATTGAGGAGTCTGATTTGTTAGAAGCTCAGGCCGCTGAAGCCACGTGGGAAGAGCTTAAACTGGTGCTACCAGAGCTGAATATTGGCCTGGTACACGGACGTATGAAGCCCGCAGAGAAGCAGTCGGTAATGGCGGCGTTTAAGCAGGGCGAACTGCAGCTGCTGGTTGCCACCACGGTGATTGAAGTGGGCGTAGACGTACCTAACGCCAGCCTGATGATTATTGAAAACCCGGAGCGCTTGGGCCTGGCGCAGTTGCACCAGCTACGTGGTCGCGTAGGTCGTGGCGCGGTGGCCTCCCACTGCGTCCTGCTCTACAAATCGCCGCTGTCAAAAACCGCGCAAAAACGTCTGCAGGTTCTGCGCGACAGCAACGACGGATTCGTGATCGCGCAAAAAGACTTGGAGATCCGCGGGCCCGGCGAGCTGTTGGGTACGCGCCAGACCGGAACGGCAGAATTTAAAGTCGCAGATTTGCTGCGCGATCAGGCGATTATCCCGGAAGTTCAGCGCATTGCCCGTCATATTCACGAACGTTACCCGCAACAGGCTGTGGCGCTGATTGAACGCTGGATGCCGGAAACCGAGCGCTACTCCAACGCATAGTCGATTCATAGCGGCGGCGGATGTGACTCCGCCGCACAGACATTATTGCGCAAAAATCGGCAGCAGCAGATACAGCTTAATCACCAGCGCATTGACGATATCGATAAAGAACGCCCCCACCATCGGCACCACCAGAAACGCCATATGGGATGGCCCAAAACGTTCAGTAATTGCCTGCATGTTGGCAATCGCCGTGGGTGTCGCACCGAGGCCAAAACCGCAGTGTCCGGCTGCCAGCACGGCGGCATCGTAGTTCTTACCCATCATGCGCCAGGTGACGAATATCGCGTACAGCGCCATGAAAATGGTCTGCACAACCAGGATTGCCAGCATCGGCAGGGCCAGAGAAGCCAGCTCCCACAGCTTCAGACTCATTAGCGCCATCGCCAGGAACAGCGACAGGCTAACGTTACCCAACACCGAAACCGCGCGCTCGAACACCCGATAAAAACCCATTAACGCCAGGCCGTTACTGAGGATCACCCCAACAAACAGCACGCAGACGAAAGTCGGCAGTTCCAGCACCGTTCCGACCAGCATTTGTGCAACGATTTTACCCACCGTCAGACAGATGGCGATCAGCGCAATGGTTTCAATCAGCACCAGCGAAGTGATTATGCGTCCGACATCCGGCTTTTCAAATGCGGTAGGCACAGCCTGATCGTCCGGCATGCCGTCTGGCGTGGTAGAGTGTTTGACCAGATAGCGGGCCACCGGGCCGCCAATCAATCCGCCCAGCACCAGGCCAAACGTTGCGCAAGCCATCGCCACTTCCGTCGCATTAGCGAAACCATAGCGCTCAATAAACAGTTTGCTCCATGCGGCCCCGGTTCCATGCCCACCAGAGAGGGTTATCGAACCGGCGATCAGACCCATCAGCGGATCCAGACCCAGCAGGGTCGCCATACCAATACCGATGGCGTTTTGCATCAGCAGCAGGCCAACAACCACAATCAGAAAGATACCCACCACGCGGCCACCCGCGCGCAGGCTGGCGATATTGGCGTTCAGGCCGATAGTGGCGAAGAATGCCAGCATCAGCGGATCGCGCAGGGTCATGTCGAAGTTCACTTCCCAACCCATGCTTTTTTTCAGCACCAGCAGCGCAATCGCCACCAGCAATCCGCCAGCTACAGGTTCGGGAATGGTGTATTTTTTCAGGAAGGAAACAGACTGGACGAGCTTACGTCCCAGCAGCAACACAAGGGTTGCCGCAACCAGCGTTGATAACGTATCGAGATAAAACATTTACAACTCCATTAGTGCGTTTAGCACAATCACGCACGATGCATTCCAGACCGATTTTTAGCTCTTATTGAGTTTTCGGTGTGGATTTTAAGCAGAAAATCATGAAAAGTTATATAAAAATGTTTGTTTATCCGTTTTAAATATTAAGAACACCTGGTAGCAAACGTTTGCATTTCCGCCATGGTCAGATAAAATCACCGCTTTTCCACCATGGGATTGCCTCTGATGTCCGTTAACGCCGTAGAGTCAACAAATGCGCAACCGGTTGCGCAGACTCACAACAGTGAACTGATTTACCGTCTTGAAGATCGCCCCCCACTAGCCCAGACCCTGTTTGCCGCCTGTCAGCACCTGCTGGCCATGTTCGTCGCGGTAATCACCCCAGCGCTGTTAATTTGCCAGGCGCTCGGTTTACCGGCTCAGGATACTCAACACATAATCAGTATGTCGCTGTTCGCTTCCGGCGTGGCTTCTATCATTCAGATCAAAGCCTGGGGGCCGGTCGGCTCAGGGCTATTATCCATTCAGGGCACCAGCTTTAACTTTGTTGCGCCACTGATTATGGGCGGTACAGCGCTAAAAACCGGTGGTGCAGATGTCCCAACCATGATGGCGGCGCTGTTCGGTACACTGATGCTGGCAAGCTGCACTGAGATGGTTATCTCACGCGTACTGCATCTGGCGCGTCGTATCATTACCCCGCTGGTCTCAGGCGTGGTGGTGATGATTATCGGCCTGTCACTGATTCAGGTGGGGCTGACGTCGATTGGCGGCGGCTATGCGGCAATGAGCGACAACACCTTTGGCGCGCCAAAGAATTTACTGCTGGCAGGCGTCGTGCTGGCGCTGATTATCCTGCTTAACCGCCAGCGCAACCCGTACCTGCGCGTTGCGTCACTGGTGATTGCGATGGCGGCAGGTTACCTGTTGGCGTGGTTTATGGATATGCTGCCGCAAAATACCGCGCCGGTAAGTCAGGACCTGCTGATGGTGCCAACGCCGTTGTATTATGGCCTGGGTATCGACTGGAGCTTACTGCTGCCGCTGATGCTGGTGTTTATGATTACCTCGCTGGAAACCATCGGTGATATTACGGCCACCTCCGATGTCTCCGAGCAGCCCGTTTCTGGTCCGCTGTATATGAAACGCCTGAAAGGCGGAGTACTGGCGAACGGTCTGAACTCGTTTGTTTCAGCCGTATTTAACACCTTCCCGAACTCCTGTTTTGGACAAAACAACGGGGTTATTCAGTTAACGGGCGTTGCCAGCCGCTACGTTGGTTTTGTGGTTGCGCTGATGCTGATCGCGTTGGGCCTGTTCCCGGCGGTCAGCGGTTTTGTACAGCATATTCCTGAGCCAGTACTCGGCGGTGCTACGCTGGTGATGTTCGGTACTATCGCGGCATCCGGCGTGCGTATCGTATCCCGCGAACCGCTGAACCGCCGCGCAATTCTGATTATCGCGCTGTCGCTGGCCGTCGGCCTCGGCGTTTCCCAGCAGCCGCTGATCCTGCAGTTCGCTCCGGACTGGGTGAAAAACCTGCTCTCTTCCGGCATTGCCGCAGGCGGTATTACCGCTATCGTTCTGAATCTGGTGTTCCCACCAGAGAAGCAATAAGCAAAATGCGGCATTGGTTCTGAATCAACGCCGCTGTAACGCTCTTTCACCATTCCCGCCTTGAGCATTGCGCCTAAATCGTGCATAACTTGACTATGTGCACTTCGCGGGATGGAAGACCATGAAATTTATTGGAAAGCTGCTTCTTTACGTGCTGATCGCCCTTGCAGTGGCGATCCTCGGCTTATATTTTCTACTGCAAACCCGCTGGGGCGCAGAGCACGTCAGCGCCTGGGTTTCGCAGAACAGCAGCTACCATCTGGCATTTGATGCCATCGATCACCGGTTTTCTTCTCCTTCCCATATTCTGCTGGAAAACGTCACCTTTGGCCGGGATGGTCAGCCCGCAACGCTGGTCGCCAAAACGGTCGATATTGGACTGAGCAGCCGCCAAATCACCGACCCGCTGCACGTAGACACCATTCTTTTGCAAAACGGCACGCTGAATCTTTCCCAGCAAACTGCGCCGCTGCCGTTCCAGGCCGATCGCCTGCAATTGCAAGATATGGCGCTTAACAGTCCCGGTAGCGAGTGGACCCTGAGCGCGCAGCGCGTTAACGGCGGAGTCATTCCCTGGAGTCCTGAGGCGGGTAAAATTCTCGGGAGTAAAGCGCAAATTCAGCTCAGCGCCAGTTCGTTAACGCTGAACGACGTCCCCACGACCAACGTATTGATTGAAGGCAGTATTGACCACGACCGTGTGACGCTGAGCAATATTGGCGCAGACGTGGCGCGTGGCGCATTAACCGGCGTGGCACAACGCAATGCCGACGGTAGTTGGGTAGTGGAGAATCTACGTCTGAACGATATTCGGCTGCAAAGCGACAAATCGCTGGCCGAGTTTTTTGCTCCGTTAAGCACTATTCCTTCCCTGCAAATTGGTCGTCTGGAAGTAACAGATGCCCGTCTGCAAGGCCCTGACTGGGCGGTGACGGATCTCGATCTGAGCTTGCGCAACATGACCTTCAGCAAGGACGACTGGCAAACTCAGGAAGGAAAACTGTCGATGAACGCCAGCGAGTTTATCTACGGCTCTCTGCACTTTTTCGATCCGATTATGAACGCCGAGTTCTCGCCGCAGGGCATAGCGCTGCGTCAGTTCACCACCCGCTGGGAAGGGGGAATGGTCAGAACATCCGGAAACTGGCAGCGTAACAACAAAGCGCTGGTCCTCGATGATGCCGCCATTGCCGGTCTGGAGTACACGCTGCCGGAAAACTGGAAACAGCTGTGGATGAAACCTCTACCAGCCTGGCTAGCCAGCCTGACGCTGAAGAAATTCAGCGCCAGCCGTAATCTGGTGATTGATATCGACCCGAGCTTCCCATGGCAGCTCACCGCGCTGGACGGCTACGGTGCTAACCTCGGGCTGGTGCAGAACAATCAGTGGGGGATCTGGAGCGGGAGCGCTAACCTCAACGCCGCTGCCGGCACCTTTAACCGCACCGACGTGCGTCGTCCTTCGCTGGCGCTGACGGCGAACAGCAGCACCATCAATATCAGCGAACTAAGCGCCTATACGGAAAAAGGGTTGCTGGAGGCCACTGCCAGTATTTCACAGTTGCCTCAGCGTCAAACTCAGGTCAGCCTGAACGGGCGCGGCGTGCCAATGACGATTCTGCAGCAGTGGGGATGGCCCGCACTGCCGCTTTCCGGTGACGGTAACATCCAGCTTACCGCCAGCGGCAATATTCAAGCCGATGCGCCACTCAAGCCAACGGTCAGCGGCAAGTTGCATGCGGTGAACGTGGAGAAACAGCAGGTAACGCAAACCATGCAGGCGGGCGTGGTATCCGGTAGTGAGGTTACCGCCCCACCCGCTGCGCAGTAAAATCTGACGGCCCGGCGGCGCTTTGCCTGCCGGGTCGCCGTTTATCGCTGTAAGCGCGCATATTCACTGCACAACAGCCACTTCACCGGCTCGTCCTCTTCTATCGCCGGGAAGCGACCGCCTGGCTCAAGGAAGTGATTGTCATGCAGGTCGTCATTGACCATCGAGATCTCCCAGCCCAGCACGAACGCTTTCTCCGCCCAAAAGCGATGATACAACCGCGGCGGCAGGCATACCCCCTGCCCCGGTTTCAATACCAGCGTCTCGCCAGCGTCAACGGAACGCCGCTGACCATCGACGCTAACCTCAACAATACGCCGGGCATCATACCCGTCATCAGGCGTAGCCCACGCCAACTGCATACATAAATCACCGCCGCCGCGGTTAACGATATCTTCCATTTTATGGCGATGAAAATGCCATGGCGTCTGCTGATCCTGCTGAATCTGCAGCATCTTTTCGGCGTACGGTTTGGGGTAGCTGGCTGACCCTAACTGACCATTGCGCAACGTCAGTAACGTCAGCCCCGTTTGCGCAAAATCTCCGCGCCCAAAGTCGGTTATATCCCAGCCCAGTTGGAGATCGAGCACTTCACGCCACAGAGTGTGATCCTGTTGCCGCCAGGCATCAGCCGTAAAATACGCAAAGTCAGGCAGGCAAACCCGAAAAGTCTCGGCGATGGCATGCGCTTTATCGACGGCATAATTAATGTGTGAACGCTTCATTCCACTTTTCCTTGTTGCGAAAAAGGCGGGTCACCCCGCCTGTATGCGGTTAGTAAAGTGACGCTTTGCCGGTTGAGCCGAACAGTTTCATTTTGTGACGGATCACATCTCGCGCGGCGCTAATGGCTTCCGGGTAAATAACGTTCGGGTCCCACCAGGTTTCTTTCGCCAGGATTTCGCGGACTTTCTGGAAGTAAGCGTATTTCATATCGCTGGAAATGTTGATTTTGCCAACGCCCAGCGTAACGGACTCGGCAATTTCCGCATCCGGGTTCGCGGAACCTCCGTGCAGCACCAGCGGAATGTCTACTCGCCCGGCAATCTCGCGCAGGATGTGCATTTGCAGCTCTGGCTGCATCCCTTTCGGGTAGATGCCGTGTGCAGTTCCAATCGCCACCGCCAGCGTGTCCGCGCCGGTACGGGCGATAAAATCCTGTGCCTGATCAGGATCGGTATAAGTGACCTTCGATACACCGCCTTCCACTGACGTCCCGGTTTGACCAATCGTACCCAGTTCCCCTTCCACCGAAACGCCTACCGCATGCGCCAGCTTGACCACTTCGCGGGTCAGCGCCACGTTCTCTTCATACGGCAACAGCGAGCCATCAATCATCACCGAGGTAAACCCACACTGAATCGCCCGCAGGACATGCTCGACCGAAGCGCCGTGGTCCAGATGCAGAGTAAAGGGAACCGGGCTGCGCAGAGTGATATCACGGACGTAGCTAAAAAACGCATCGCCTACAAAATCATGTTCGCTGGGGTGAATGGAGATAATCGCCGGGGTATTGGTTGCTTCCGCTTCTTCCACTACTGCACGTACAAAGCAGCTGTCCGCCACGTTGAATGCGCCGATGGCAAAACCGTGCTGACGGGTAGGTTGCAGTAATTCTTTCATCGAAACTAACATGTTAATTCTCCAGTTTCAGGGTGTAGAAAGCCCTGCCAGTGCGTCGTCGCAGAGGCATAGAAGGCGTTACAGAAAATGAATCAGGCTTTGTCGATAGCGCCGCTGGCCTGCAGGTACGGAATAATGGCTTCCTCGCAGGCCTGCTCCATCAGGGCCAGGGCATCAACGAGTTCACCGGATGTGTCGCGACACAGGGTATGCAGTAGTGCAGCCTTTCCGGCTTCGAAAACCGCCGCGCCAACGTTTATCTTGGCGACGCCAAACGTCGGGCAGCGCTGTAGCTGGTCAAACGGCGTCCCGCTGCCGCCATGCAGTGCCAGCGGCACCGTTGATAAACGGGCAATTTCCTCCAGTCGCTGGAAATCAATGGCGGGTATGACACCGGGCGCGTACATGCCATGTGCCGTGCCGACCGAGACCGCCAGTAAATCGATCCCGGTCTGTTGGATAAATGGCTCCACATCGGCGGCCTGGGTCATCAAATCAGCGTTAGCTGCGTGATCATAGCGCGGGGCGTCGGCCAGATGCCCCAGCTCACCTTCCACGCACAGAGAAACGCTGGTCGCGAGCTCAACCACCGCCCGGGTCTGGCGAATGTTCTCCTCCAGCGCAAAGGCGGAGGCGTCGATCATTAACCCGCTGAATCCGGCGCGAAAAGCCTGGCGAATGCGCACTGAGTCCTTTCCATGATCCAGCGCCAGCGCGACCGGTACCGACGCTTCCTCTGCCAGCGTTTTGACGACCGCCACCGCTATCGGTGCAGGAAAATGGCCCAGATGCCCCTGATACAGATTCAGAATGATGGGCGCACGGTGTTTCTCAGCCGCCCGCACCGCCGCACGGGCGCTTTCCAGGTTCATACAGTTGATGGCCAGCAGCGCGTACTGCTCGCGCCAGGCTTTCGTCACCATGCTTTTCATATCGGCAAACATACAGCCTCCGGTTATTCCAGGGTGAAGGTGATCTCTTCGTCTTTCAGCTTTTGATCGCTAAGTTCATCAAACTCTTCGTCACGTTCGGTCACCGGTTTCTTCCACAACGACAGCATGACGCCGCAAATCACCGTGCCGATCCCCAGCGCCAGGCAAAACAGTAGCGGATGTGTAAAGAGCGGGACCACGAACATGCCGCCGTGCGGTACCGGGCTTTCGACGCCCCACACCATAATCAGACCGCCCGCTATCGCCGAGGCCACCACGCAGGACCCCACCACGCGCAGCAGGTCGCGCGCCGCAATGGGAATGACCCCTTCGGTAATCATGCAGATCCCCATCGGGAATGCCGCTTTCAGCGCCTCGCGCTCCGCACGGGTGTACTTGTGACGCGTCAGCAAAAAGGAGAGCGTAATGCCGAACGGAGGGATTATCGAACCGACAAACTTCACCGCTTCCGGACCGTACACGCCGCTGACCAACATGCCGTCAGCAAATAGCGACATGGTTTTATTCACCGGTCCGCCAAAGTCGAATGTCGCCATTGCGCCAAGGATGGCCCCCATTAAAAAGCGTGACCCGCCCTGCATGGACTCCAGCAGATGAATCAACGCGTCCTGCAGCCAGGCTATCGGTTTGCCAATGAGCGTCATCATCAACAGGCCGCCAATGACGGTACTCAGTACCGGCAGCACCATGATGGGCATCAACCCCTGCATCGACTGCGGCAAACGGATATAGCGCTTGAGCAGCAGGACGGTATAACCGACCAGAAAACCGCCCAGCATCCCGCCGATAAAACCGGTATGAATTTCACCGCAGACAAAGCCGACAATCAGACCCGGTGCGAATCCGGGGCGGTCAGCAATGGAGTACGCAATCGCCGCACTAATCAGCGGTACGATTAACCCCATCCCCCAGCCGCCAATCTGGTTGAGCATCCAGGGTATGGTTCCTGTTTTTTCACCCACGTTAGTGCCGCCAAGTATTTGCCCGAGAGCAATACAGATCCCGGCGGCAACAATTAACGGGATCATCCACGAAATCCCCGTTAATAAATGTCTTTTTATTTCCTGAGATAGCGGAATTTTATTTTCACTCATGTGAAATCCCTCCAGAATGGGGATCGCTACTGGTTATTATTAACTAATGATTTTTCGACCTTTTCAAGAAACTGAATGGGCGACTTTATGACAATTTCAGTTTTCACTCGCACAATACGTTTATTTAAAAATCGTTCCTCCCCTTTTATTTTTACATCCACAGCAAGAATCACGACATCAGCAGCAGAAATGTCCTCTGTCAGCAGTTCGTTTTCCGTGCCGATAGTCCCCTGGGTTTCCACTCTTATATTATGACCAAGCGCTTTAGCACCTTTAATTAACTTCTCACGGGCAATATAGGTGTGCGCAATACCCGCCGTACAGGCGGCAACACAAACAATATTCATAACATGCTCCACGTTTTATTTAGCAGACATTGGATTCAGCATATTGGCTAAAAAGCTCAATAATTTTCTGTGGACTGCTTTCGACTAACAGTTGTTCAATAATGTCGTCATCCGCCAACGCGCCGGCAACCTGCGAAAGCAGACGAATATGGGTGGTGTTTTGATCTTCAAGGCGTACGGCAAACAGAATGATGCAGCGCACGTTGCTGCCGTCCAGGGTTTCCCAGGGAATATCCTGGCGGGTACGCCCAATCGCCAGCGTGGTATTGACCACCGCCGAGGATTTCCCGTGCGGAATCGCAATATGATTTTCGAAGCCGGTCGAGCCTTCTGATTCACGCTGCCAGACATCCTGAATAAACGTTTCCCGACAGCTAATTGCCCCATCTTTTTGCAGAATATCCGTCAGTTCCTCAATAACCTCCGTTTTGTTTGTGGCCTTCATATCCAAAATAACGCGATTTGTATTGAGTATTTTCGTGATGTCCATAAATCATACCTCATGGAGTTCAAACATTAATTTTCAACGACCAGCGACGTCGCCCGATGTAATTTTTCCGTAATAACCGTTTCTGTTACCCGCTTAATATCCGCATCATTGAAGAAGGCGGTGACATACACGACCGGCATGGCAACGGCAGGTAAATTGATCGTCGATACCACCAGTTCAATATCGTCCGTCAGGACGGAGGGCAAGCTACCTGCCGACACCACGCCGACGATAGTCCAGTCCGGAAAGGCGCGCAGAATGCGGCTTTTGAGTAAATGAGAGGTGCCGATACCGGTTGAGCAGACCAGCAGCACACGTTTACGCGCTATCTGACGCTCCATCGCGGCCTGAAAATGCACGGTTAAATATCCCACCTCATCATCCGACACAGCCCGCTCGCCCCAGCCGCTAAACACCCGATTCACCGCACACTGAGTCAGACGCCAGACGTCCTGCAGCTCGCCTTTAATGTCCTCCAGCAGCGGATTACGAATGCGGATCTGGTAGTTGAGGCGGTTAATCAGCGGCTTAATATGGATCAGCAATCCGTCATACAGCGCAGTGTCCTGGCTAAGATCGCAGTCAACCATTTCGGCGAAGGTGGCAATCAGCCGATGGGTAATCAAGCGTGCTTCGTCGCTGGAGTGCATATGGCCAATCACGCTCACATCGTTATGCTCTTCAATCACCATACCGGAGGAGATAATATATTGATAAATAAACCAGACTTCGTCTTCCGGTAGCGGGTGGGCAATGCGTTTTTCGATATGCTGAATCATGCGACTGGCAATGGAAAAGATGTTCTCATCACATGACGTGATGCTTTCTTCTTTTCTCGGCAGCGCATTGCCCCGCGTAATGCGGTACATCATGATCAGAATATGGGTAAAGATATTGACGTAATAAGGCTCTCCCAGCGACCAGCACAGATCGTTCTCCATTTCCTGCAACAGCGTCTGGACAAATAAAACGTCTTCTTCGCCGAAGTAATGCACTAACGCTTTATAACTGCCCGGATCAAGTCGTGAATAAATCACGCTTCCCGGTTCATTATGGTTAATCACACCGTTAATCAGCGACGCCATCGCCTGGCGCACCCCGCTCTCACTGCCTTCAATGTGTGTGCCGCTCTGGCTGCGAATCAGCGACAGGCCCAGCGGGGTAATCCACGATTCAATCACTTTCAGATCGTTAACAATCGATGCACTACTAATAAAATAACGTTCGGATAATTTATTGATCGATGTTTCATGCGGCGTTTCACTTAATAATTGCGAGGCTATCTTAACCCGCCGTGAATTATTCATCATGCCGTCAGCATCATCACCCTCCGACCCTAATAACTGATCCAGATATAA
>NZ_JAHLRC010000054.1:0-28809 GCF_018919545.1 Citrobacter sp. S46_ASV_140 | reverse complement strand
CAACCAAAACGGCGGTATACCTGATAACCAACGCCGACTCTGGGTTACCACACGCCGCCAACTGAGTAGCATATGCTTAAGCGCATCTTCATCTTTATGCCGTTCCGGGGTCAATGCCAGCATCACGGACACGCGCATTAGAAGCCCCGGACGCTGCACAGCTATCTGACGAACCAGAGCAATAAAATGTTCCGGGGACTGGACAGATAAATACCAGCCCTGCGAACTCTCGCAAGAATCGCTACGTCCGGCAAACAATGGCTCATTGTCGCCACACACCAGCACGACAGGCCCACTGAAACTCTCCGGAGGGAGCGCAACTTCATGAGCAGAATGCTCTGGCTTCAACCGACCATACTGACGCCAGCCATAAACGATCCCTGGAATGGAAAGCAATAAAACAATGACGGTAAGGCCGCCCCGGATACCCGCACTTACTGGGCTGAATCCCCAGACCAACAGTAAAGCCAGTACGGCCGCCAGCACATAGTTAACGATCCCTCGCAACTGGGCCATGTCTTAACCCTGCCCAATCAGCTGAGCAATCTGCCCTTGTAAGACATGAGAAAATGTTAGCCACAAAGCCCCCAACGCCAGCGCGCCAACTATCCATGCCAGCCACCAGCGGCGCTTACCGCCAGAGAAGCCGGACGCACGCATAATTACTGGTGAATCGTGTTTTAACTTAAAAGGCATCGCCTGAGTTGACAGCGCTTCGAGAACATCTTCACGACGTTCATCACCCTGCTCACGATAGCGACCCACAAAACCAAGCGTGATTGCGCGATAAAAGCAGGTTAATACGGCGGTATCAGGAACGGGCTCGCGCAGTACGGTACGAATGCGCTCCCAGAGCTCTTCCCCGGCATTGGTGGTATTGAAATAGTGGGCCTGTAAGGGTGTCGCAAGCCAGGTTGGCCAGAACACCTGATCAATATCCTTATTCATTTATTTCAATCCCTTAATACGGCGAATAACTCGAGTTGAATCTCTCCCAGCGTTCCCGGCACATAGAAGGCGCAATTACCAGCGTCCAGCATGGCCTGAGCTGCTGGATGATTAATCTCAAGAGCAAAGTATTGATTTTCCAGTCGTAACGGGATGGCTGCGGGTACATGCGTCAGCGGTTTTAACGGAATTCCGCTGAGTGCTACATTGACTACATCAGACACGTCTGCCCTGCTCCCCGCTTTACAGAGCTGTGGAAATTGCGTCAGTAGGACATGCGCAGGGAGATCTGAACGAACGGACAGGTAAAAATCAGCGCCTTCACGCAGTCGAGCATCCGACAGTGCACCATTCCAGAACTGTCTCTCCTGCGTCAGCTCAATAGCGACAACACGAGATGGCAGGCTGGCTTCCAGCAGTTCCACCAGCAATGCAAACAATGGAGGGAATACTTGCTGCGGATTTGCGTGCTGGTATGGGGGCACAACGCTGACATCATGTTCTAATGAAAAGGTCAGCAGGCTGCCCGCTAACCGCGCCAGTTCACGCCACAAAAGTTCGGGATGACGGCCTGGGTTTTGCAGCATTTCTCTCAGTACAGGCTCTGAGCTATTAAGCGCATTTAGCAGCCAAAACAACGAAACATCTGCTACCGCAAAATCTGCCATTCGTTCGTTACTTTCACGACGCAAGGCCATCAGACGGCGACAACGGGCCTGGATGCGATGCACCAAATCACTGAGAGAATTGATTAATAAGGGGCTGGCTGAGAGTGAAAGCGATGGCGGTAAAAAATCGCGTCCCAGCTCCCATTGCCCCTGAGCATTACGAGTCAGGCAAGCTACCGGACAGGTCAGATAAGCGCTGTTATCATCGTGGGCATACCGGAGGGTGATAGCATGCCGCAGCACTGCCATATCAGTCCGTTCCTGACCAGAGAGATCCTGCACTGGCAGCCATTCCTGCTGCCAGCGACACGGACGGCTAACGCCGTTGCCTGACGAAAGATTGCCGCCATTAGCCGAAAGCAGCGGCAACGCCAGGACGATATCAACGCTGCTGTAACCAGTAAGATGCGATAAATCACACGCCGGAGGCAGGTTATCTGAAATACCTGTATCCACTAACGTACCGTCAGGAAAACGCACAACCAGATTAACGGGATTCAAACGGGAAACCGTTAGCGCACTTTCATCAAACTCCGCGCTGATGACGCCCCACGGTGATGAAAGTGACATATGAGCCACAACGTCGGCTACATAGGCATCCCAACGTGTCTGTTGCTGAAACTGCTGGGGAGCCAGAAAGGCCCCCTCGCTCCATAACGGGCGATAGATCTTCATCGCACCTCCTGTGCATTGTGTCGTTAAGATTTCGACTTAGGCATTTGTGAAACTAACGACAAACTGACGTCCATACCTTCAACCTGAAAATGCGGAATGGCATACAGGCGCACGCGGAAGAAGCCTGGGTTATCCTCAATATCCTCCACCACAACACGCCCGTCACGAAGCGGGTGTGAAGCCTGCAAGTCATCGCCAGGATCGGTCATTTCGGTTACCAGACTGCGCAGCCAGTTGTTCAGTTCAAGTTCAAGCAGACGGCGATCTTTGGTCGTACCTATATTTTCTCGCTGCAGGATTTTCAGGTAGTGAGCGATACGAGAAAGCAGGAAGATATACGGTAGACGTGAGTTAATCCGGCTGTTAGCCGTCGCTTCCGCTGTATCAAACAGCGCAGGTTTTTGAGCCGAGTTAGCAGAAAAGAAGCAGGCGTAATCACGATTCTTATAATAAGAAAGCGGAATAAAGCCGAGGTTGGCGAATTCAAACTCCCGGGTTTCTGGAATCATCACCTCAGACGGGATCTTCACCTGATTACCTGTCCCCAGATCGTACAGATGGATAGGCAAGTCTTTAACCGCACCACCCGCCTGTGGTCCACGGATCTGGACGCACCAGCCATTCTTGATAAAACTTTTCACCATGTTCACAGCGAAAGAGAAAGAGGCGCTGGTCCACAGATATTTTTCATGATCCGGGCCCTTAACTTCTTCAACATAGTTAAAACTACGTACCGGCACGGTATCAGGACCATACGGCAGGCGACCCAGAACACGCGGCATAGTTAATCCGATATAGCGTGAATCGTCGCTATCACGGAATGCTTTCCACTTGATGTATTCAGCTCGTTCGAAATAATCATTGATATCTTTTATGGCCGCGACTTCTTCCATATTTTCCTTCAGGAAGAATTTCGGCCCAACGGAACCAATGAACGGCATATGACAGGCAGCCGACACACCCGAAATATTGCGCAGCAGTGCAATATCCTGTGGGCTGTTATCAAATTCGTATGCTGAAATCATTGCCGCAATGGGTTCGCCGCCTGGCTGATCATATTCTTCAATATAAACATGGCGATATAACCCACTTTGGATAAGTTCCGGCGCGTCGTCAAAATCATCACGCAGCGCATCCTTGCTGATATCCATCATTTCTACACGGACATTTTGGCGAAAATCGATACCGGTGATCATCGAGTGCACACCACGCCAGAGCGATTCTTGTTTTTGAAATTCAGCATGGTGCATAACTTCATTAACCTGGTCGCTAATCTGCTTGTCCAGACGAGCAATCTGCTCATCGAGCAGCGTTTTATCCAGGCGTTCTACTGGCTGCGCAGCATCCGCCAGACAAGAGACCAGAACCTGAATAGCGGCGGTCACGCGTTCAGCCGGAGCGGCATCAGAAAGCGCTTCATCGCTCTGCCATGCATCTACATTTTTTAATGTCGAAACCGGGGAAAGATTAATTTTGTCAAAGAGGGATTGATAAACGCTGCGTTCACTGGTCGTGGTGGTCGCGACTGAAGAGGTATGTTCCTGAACAGACATCAACATATTCCTTTTATGATCCTTTACTATTCCTGCCAATTAAGCGGAGGAAACCCTGTATAACGTTAAATCTCTTCTGGCATCATGGTTGCCAGTTCATCACGCAGTTCCTGACTCAGGGCTGGATTTTTGAGGATGATTTCCAGCTCGCGACGAAAAGCAGCGTTATCGAGTAAGTTAGATTTCAGGTCGCGCAGTAAGTTACGCATAGCCAACAGAACGCGTAATTGTGGGATATTTCGTGCGACCTGTTCAGGTTCAAAATCGCGGATATTTTTAAAGGTAAGGTTAATATCGTCAGTTCTGTCATCACCAGCTAACGTATTTTTAACACTCATATTTACTACTGGTGCGAACTTAGCTAACACATCATTGAAATTATTTTTATTAATATCAACCTTTTCGCGCTCGGATAATGGTTGTTGTTCTCTACCATTACTGAAATCACCTACAGCCAAAAGTTTTAACGGCAATTCAACCTTTTTCTGAACGCCTCCGGTATGTAAATCTAACTTAATATTAACGCGTGCCGTCGGCACTTCATTCTGAAAACTGTCACCCATACGTCCCTCTCAGACCGGCGGTTCCTGCCGATATTTTACATTTCCTAACGGAGCATTTTCCAATCGCTCAACGTGTTTCTTACAACGTCATTTCTGCGGGCAGTCAACAACGACTGTTAATGACAATTAACGATTATAATTAGTATGCTGACGTAATCCGACATATTACCTGAGATAAAACATGATCAATATCACTAATGCGCCAAATAATACATTAGTATTATTCATCTAAAAACAAAATCAAGAAAGTATATTATCTAATACAAGCGGAAGAAATTGATTAACGTTGAAAACATTCATGAAAAGAATGTTTTTGAGCTATAAAATATTAATTAAAGTAATAATTGTAATTATATCCATATTCCATGTAACTTATTTAAATATATAATCAGCGTCAATTTAACTACAAACAGAAAAAAGCCGGAGATATACTCCGGCTTTTCGCATTTCAATCAAGAACTCGCAAAAAGATTACCCTTCCTTCACTACAATCAGCGGCTCGATATCGCTCTCTTTTTTAATCACCAGCGACTCATCGCCGCGCAGGCAGGTCCCCCCATAGTTACCGCCTACGGTGAAGGTACAAACCTGAATATATTTACCGGCAATTTTTGGCAGACACCAAAGCTGCTGATAAATGTTCTTCTGCTCGGCAAACTTACCGCTGGTTTTATCCAGTAACTCTTCCTGATGGCTCACCAGATCGATGTTGCTGCCACAACGTCCTGCAATAGGTTTCACTGCATAACCGGTTTGCGCCAGCTCTTCATTAACAGTGAAATCAGTATCAAGCAGATAGCGGTGGTGTGGGAACAGTTGCCACAGGATCGGCAGAATCGCTTTATTACCAGGGATCACCGTCCACAGAGGTTCAAAGACCAGCACTTCCGGGCGCAGCAACACGTCGATTAAACGCACTTCCTGATTCGTATGCCCGGTACGAATTGGTACCGCAGCGTACTCCGTTTCACTGACCTCTCGCACCTGCTCAATTGCGGTTTCCCACGCCCAGGTTTTCCAGACGCAGTTCACCAGACGACCGTCCCCGTCAATCAGCTGACCAGCGTCATCCCAACGTAGCTCATCGAGGCCACGCAGAATTTTACTGTCAAACCCGGCCTGACGTAGCGCCTGCTGCATAAACTGAGCGTGGTAGTTTTCCTCTATATCTTTATCCTGCATGATGTGGACAAAAGGACGCGCGCGGCTGTGCTTCCAGGCCCCCGCCAGTTCGTTGATCAATCCTTCAGCTGGGTTGTGTCCCTGTCCTGTATAGCCCTGCTCGGCCCATCTTTCGAGGATCAAACCGGCTTCGGTATGGCACGATGCGGAATCGGCGTTGTACTCATACACCTTCAGTCCGCGTTCATCCATACAGAAATCCATACGTCCCGTAATCATATGATGCCGACGACGCTGCCAGGAAAGGCGCAGACGCGGCCAGAGGATTTTCGGGATATCGAACAGCGCCAACAGGTTGTCATCTTTCAGCACTTTGTCGGTCGCGTGCAGATACATCAGGTGCAGCTCGTTGGTGGCTTTGATCAGCTCCTGCTCTGCACTCTCGGTAATGGTGAAGTACTGATGCGGATCCTGATTAATCACGTGACCGTTCGCCAGCACGTAGGCTTTCTGCAGCGGATCCTGTTCATCAAGCCATTTACCGTCAAACTGCCCGTTATCTTCCAGTCGCGCGCCGCCAATTTTCAGCGAGTCATTGGCGATCTCCGGCTGCGGCAGGCTGTCACGGGTATCATCGGTCTGGATCATCCAGCCAAGGATGGTGGTGTCGTCAAAGGTATCACGCAAGGTGTAACAACCGTTTTCAACCACCATCTCCAGTTCGCGGGTCCACTGCTGTCCGGGAGGCAACGGCGTATGGAGCACGTTCTGTTCGGCAATACGGATTTTGTTTTCCAGCAACTGGGTGACGACCGCCACATGGCCGGTATCGTTAAACTCACCGCCTTTTTGCCAGATAAGCAGAGCACCGGCTACCGGCGCGCGGGGTGAACCATTCGGAAATGCCTGTAACGGCAGGATATTGTCATTCACCACTTCGCGTAGAAAGCGTAAGGAAAAGATCTCCCAGGCCATGCCTACATCGGTGAAGACCACGCCATAATTAAGGAAGAGAAAGCGGCGTGCGAACTCTACGCACTGCCATTTGTGGCCCATGTATTCGTCGTCGATATAGCTGCGAAATGCCGCATCATCGTCGTAGTCCCGTGGGTCGAGGGAGCTGTAATCTGAAGAGTAGATTGCTACGCCGCCTGGGGCGTAGCCCAATAATGTCCCGAATGGGGCATCCTGACTGGTCGTTCCTTTGCTCATGCACCTTACCTCAAAACAATACAGCCTGAGCAGGTTGGCGTGAATTTTTCGCTCTGATTGCCTGCTCTGCGACACTAACCGGACAGAGGTCGACATCATCATACACCTCAACGCAGCGGCTGGCGCTCAGAGGCGAAAAATTCGCAGCAGGAACTACGCTTTTGTCACGGTGACCGGTACGCTTTTATACGCCGGAGTCAAACTTTGTGTGTCCACCGCATCCAGCGAAAGCAGGACATTCGCTTCTGGCAGATAAGCGCCTATTGAGCCCACCGCCATGTTGTAAATCACCACCGTCAAGCCGCACATAATGCGATCCGCACAGGGCTGGCCGCTGTCGTCCAGCGCCTGAACGTTGACCACATCTCCCTGGTTCAGACCGCGAGTCGCCGCTTCTTCAGCGCTTAAAAACACCACATCCCGACGACCGGTAATGCCACGGTAGCGATCGTTCATACCATAAATAGTGGTGTTGTATTGATCGTGGCTGCGCAGCGTCGCCAGAACCAGTGCATCGGCAGGCTGATTTTCTCGCTCTACCGCCCGCTGATGGCTGACGATAAAGTTGGCTTTACCATTCGCCGTTCGCCATTCACGGCGCGAAGCGGGCGTATCCATACGAAATCCGCCCGGCTCGGCAATACGGGCATTGTAATCGTGGAACGCCGGGATCACGGCTTCAATGGCGTCACGGATCAGCGCGTAGTCCCCGGTTAACGCTTCCCAGTTGATCGGCGAAAGCGGCAGAGTGGCGTGTGCCATGCCCGCCACAATCGCGGGTTCCGATTTTAACCAGCGGGAAGCTGGCTTCAGCGCGCCGCAGGAAGCGTGGACCATCGACATCGAGTCTTCGACGGTCACCGACTGGATCCCCGTCGCCTGAATGTCGCGCTCCGTTCGACCTAATGCAGGCAGCAGATAATTATGCTTTGCCAGCAGCAAATGCGATCTGTTCAGCTTGGTCGCAACATGGACCTGCAGATCCAAATTTTTCATCGCCGCAAAGGTACGCTGCGGCTGCGGCATCGCCACCGCCAGATTGCCACCCATGCAAATGAGCGCTTTTGCCTCTCCCCGTTCGATGGCCCGAATACTCTCCACGCTGGAGCGGCCATGTGTACGCGGCACACGGATAGAAAAATGCGTCTCAAGGCGTTGCAGGAAGTCTTCGGATGCCGCTTCGTTGATCCCCACGGAACGGTCGCCCTGCACGTTAGAATGACCGCGCAACGGGCAGATCCCCGCCCCCGGCTTACCCATATTGCCTTTCAGCAGCAGCAGGTTTACCAGTTGCTGGACGTTCTCAGTACCGTTTTTATGCTGGGTGATGCCCAGACCATAACAAATAATAGTGGCACGAGATTTACTGTAGCTGTGCGCCAGGTCTTCCATCTGACTGCGCGTCAGGCCCGAGTCCTGTTCCAGCTCCGCCCAGTTATGCTGACGTAAGTCCTCATACAGCGCTGCATATCCAGCGGTATGCTCATCGATAAACGCATGATCGAGTGTCGGTTGCTGATCCAGTAAGATCCGCGCTTCATCCATTTCGATCAGCGCCTTCATGATGCCTTTCAGCAGCGAGGCGTCACCGCCCATTTTTACCTGGTAGTAGTCGTTGCTCAGCTGCGTCGACTGACCGGTGAACATCTCTTTCGGGCTTTGCGGGAAACTAAAGCGCTCAAGCCCCCTTTCGTTCAGCGGATTGATAGAGATAATTTTAGCCCCGCGTTTGGCAACGTCGCGTAAGGTGGTCAGCATACGTGGATGATTAGTGCCAGGGTTATGCCCGATACAAATCACCAGATCGCAATGGTCAAAATCGTCAAGTTCAACGGTCCCTTTTCCAAGCCCAATGGCCGGCGTTAGTCCTGCGCTGGTCGGTCCGTGGCACATGTTTGAGCAATCAGGAAAGTTGCTGCTGCCATATTCGCGGGCAAAAAGCTGATACAGGAACGCCGCTTCATTTGACGTTCTGCCGGAGGTGTAAAACTCAACCTGCTGGGGTGAATCATAGCTGCGCAGACGCTCGCCTATCTCCTGGAAGGCGATATCCCAATCCACCGCCTGCCAGGTATCTGATGCTGCATCGTATTTCATCGGATGCGTCAAACGACCGATATTTTCCAGCTCATAATCGCTGTAGTGCCAGAGTGTGGAAACCGGGTGACGGCTGAAAAATTCCGGTGACGCTTTTTTACTGGTTGTCTCCCAGGAGACCGCCTTAACGCCATTTTCGCACAGCTCCATTGGCGCACGATGCCCTGGGTCCGGCCACGCACAGCCCGGACAGTCGAACCCTTTCACCTGGTTCATTTTGAACATCGCGATAATGTCGCGGGCGACAGCCTTTTGCGAAAACACCGAAGCAGTGACGGCTTTTACCGCGCCCCACCCACCCGCCGGGCCCTGATAACCGCTTACTCCTGGAACACCATTTTTCATTATTACTGCTTATTCACCGCCAATTTTTAATGGTGAATACGGTAGCAATTTCCGTCCAACATTGATTTCCTCTTCATGGAGTACGGAGCGAGTACAATGAACGGGTTAGATTTATCTTCCCCTTTCAGCACAAAGCGACATAAAGTCCCAATCTGTTAAATTGAGTTCTACCTAACTGCTACACTGCATCAACACAACCACTCAGAAGGCAGGTCAATATGTCAGACAATACCTATCAGCCCGCGAAAGTCTGGACGTGGGAAAAATCGAACGGGGGCGCATTCGCCAATATCAACCGCCCGGTTTCCGGAGCCACCCACGAGAAAACGCTGCCGGTTGGCAAACATCCGCTGCAGCTCTATTCGCTGGGTACGCCAAACGGGCAGAAAGTGACGATTATGCTGGAGGAGTTGTTGGCGCAGGGAGTGAAGGGCGCGGAATACGATGCCTGGATTATCCGCATTGGCGATGGCGATCAGTTTTCCAGCGGCTTTGTTGAGGTGAATCCGAACTCGAAGATCCCGGCGCTACGCGATCACTCGCAAAACCCACCGGTTCGCGTATTCGAATCTGGCGCAATCCTGCTCTATCTGGCGGAAAAATATGGTTATTTCCTGCCGCAGGATTTGGCAAAACGCACCGAAGCGCTGAACTGGTTGTTCTGGTTACAAGGCGCAGCGCCGTTCCTCGGCGGAGGCTTTGGCCACTTCTATAACTATGCTCCGGTTAAAATTGAGTACGCTATCAATCGCTTCACCATGGAAGCCAAGCGCTTACTCGACGTGCTGGATAAACAATTGGCGCAACATCAGTTTGTGGCCGGAGATGAATACACCATTGCCGATATGGCGGTCTGGCCATGGTTTGGCAATGTGGTTCTGGGCAACGTCTACGACGCAGCAGAGTTCCTTGACGCAGGAAGCTACACGCACGTACAACGCTGGGCAAAAGAGATTGCAGCGCGTCCGGCGGTTAAGCGTGGTCGTATTGTAAACCGCACTAACGGACCGCTGAACGAGCAGCTTCATGAACGCCATGACGCCAGCGACTTCGATACCCAAACCGAAGATAAGCGCCAGAACTAAAATAAATTGCCGGATGGCAACCGCTATCCGGCAATTTCATTCAGGATTTGTCACGCGCTGGTGACGTCGTACTCCATGCGGCGAAGTGCGTCTAACGTGGCTTTAGCTTCATCTTCATCAATGATGCTCATGGCGAACCCTACGTGCACCAGCACCCATTGCCCGACCAGCTCAGCTGTATCACCTTCACAAATCAGGGCAATATTGACATCACGTTTGATGCCGCACACTTCAACCTGCGCAAGCTGGTGAATATCTTCACCAACGGCCAGAACCTGACCAGGGACTCCAATACACATATCTGACTCCGCCCCATAGCAACCTATGGGTTATTCGACTTCAATACTTTTCACTTTCAGTGAATCGCCAGCATCAACCCGCAGGCGATCGCCCTGACATTGTGGACACTGCGCATCATGCTGGGTGATTTCCACAACCTGACTGCAATCCCAGCACCATGCCTGGGCTGGCTTGTAATCAATATGCAGCTCACAACCCTGAGCCAGCGTCCCCTGACAGACGATGTCGAAACTGAAACGAACGGCGCTCTCTTCAACGCAGGAGAGCGCCCCGATTTCCAGCCAAACACCGGTTACACGTTTGACACCGTGCTGCTCTGCCTGCTGTTGAACAATCTCAACCGCGCTCTGACAAAGGGACAGCTCATGCATTTTCGCAGTTCCGACGACCCAGCAGCAACGCGCGGCGATTAAGCTGCGGCGCATTCGGATCGCTAACCGGCAGCGATAACAGCATTCGCGCGCAATCGTCAGTCAGACGCATGCCTTCTTGCGCCGACATACTGTGCGAAAGCGGCGACATCAATGAGCAGGAAAGGTATTGCGATACGCCCTCCAGTTCACCAACGGTAAAGGTCATCTCGCCATACGGCAGACGCAGTCCGATTTTTTCGCTGACTTTACGCACCGGCCAGATCTGGTCCGGTCCGGGGAAAATCAGTGCGCTGAGCATCCAGGGCGTGATAACACACCCCGTCCACTGTCCTTCAAACAGCGTAAATTCAGAGACATATACCGGCATGTTCGGATGCAGAAAAGAGAGATCGTGCATTGAACGCCGGGCAACCTCTTCAAACGCTGCCTGAATTTGCATCTTCGGGGCCGTCTGAAAACCGACAAACTCCTCAGACATGAGCCGCCTCCCGCGGGATCGCTTCAACACCTGATTCGCGAAGCGCGGCAAGAACCTGCTCAAGCGCAGGTTCAATCATCGCTTCAACCGTTGGCGTTAGTCCGATATGCGGCTCCAGCGATTCCGGAATAACACCGACTAACGTCAGCTTTTTCGGAAACTCGCCGGTGAAACGCAGGGCCGACAATACGTCGGCCAGACCAAGCTGGTGCGGTGAGATTTTGTTGGTAAACAGCGCCGGGATCTCTTCATCCCGCAGGACCATCATCGTTCCTGGCGTGTTTTTCTTCGACACAATGGCGTCAGCAATGATCAGATGATCTCTGTTTGCCATATCACCGAGAAGCTCCATCCCAGCCGTACCACCGTCCAGAACATCAACAAAGTCTGGCAGGACGTACCGTTGTTCTAATGCCTCAACGATACGTACCCCGATGGCTTCGTCGGTCAGCAAAATATTGCCGACCCCTAAGACTAATATCCGCATTACAGAACCTTAACTGAGACCACTTCGTTCCCATCAACGTCCACCACATGCACCGCACATGACATACAAGGGTCGAAGGAGTGAATGGTACGAACCACTTCCAGCGGTTTGTTTGGATCGGCAATCGGCGTACCTACCAGCGAGCGCTCATACGGTCCCACTTCATCATTAAAGTTACGTGGGCCAGAGTTCCAGGTTGACGGTACTACCGCCTGGTAGTTGCTGATAATGCCATCTTTGATCACCATCCAGTGAGACAGCATACCGCGCGGCGCTTCGAGGAAACCGACACCTTTAAATTCACCCGTTGCCGGGATATCCGGTTTCACGAAGGTGGTGTGGTCGCCTTTGCCGATGTTCACAATCAGCGCATTGTACTGATCCTGCAGAACGTTCTGCAGTTCACAGCAGTGAACGGTACGGCCAATAATACGGCCCAACGTAGAGTGCAGCTGTGACACTTCGATAGTTTTACCGGTCAGCTTGGTGTAAATCGCGATGATTTCATTCAGCTTGGCATGGGTAGACTCGCGTTTGGCCGCCAGTTTACACAGCATGTTGGCCAGCGGACCCACTTCAACCGTTTTACCGTAGAAGGTCGGTGCTTTAACCCAGGAGTACTTGCCATCATCTGACCAACCGGTGTAATCAGGAACCGTTGTGCCTTCCCACGGAGCCTGCGGCGCTTCGTCTTTGTACCACGCGTGTTTCGCACTCTCCTGAATCCCTTTGATCAGGTACTCATCGGAGTGAGAGGTGATCGGACGATAGGTCGACAGATCTTCATTGGTGATGTAACCCCCCGGGAACAGGAAGCTACCGTTTTTACCGTCAGTCGGGAATTCCGGTGCGCTCAGATAGTTAACCGCACCTTGACCACGTTCCAGCCATTCAGGGTAGAACGCAGCAATCACCGCGGTATCAACCTTGTAAACCTGCTCAACGAAGTCGCTCAGCTTATCGATAAAGGACTTGATATACATCAGGCGCTCGAGGTTCAGCACGCCAAGGCCGTCGAGGTTAATTGGGTTAGCAACCCCGCCTACCGCCAGGTTCTGAATGTGCGGCGTTTTACCGCCCAACAGCGCCACAACACGGTTAGCATCACGCTGGCATTCCAGCGCCTGCAGGTAGTGAGCGACCGCAATCAGGTTCACTTCTGGCGGCAGCTGCATCGCCGGGTGACCCCAGCAACCGTTGGCAAAAATGCCTAACTGACCGCTGGCAACAAGGTCTTTGATCTTGTTCTGAACCTTAGTGAACTCTTCTGCGCTGTTCAGGTGCCAGGAGGACACGCCGTTCAGCATGGCAGACGCTTTCGCTGGATCAGCTTTCAGTGCAGAGGTGATATCCACCCAGTCCAGCGCAGAGAGCTGATAGAAGTGAACAATGTGGTCATGCGTGGTGTGCGCGGCCAGAATGATGTTACGGATATACTGTGCGTTCACCGGAACATCAATATTCAGCGCGCTTTCTGCTGCACGAACGGAAGAGATAGCGTGAGTGGTAGTACAAACGCCACAGATACGCTGCACAATCATCCAGGCATCGCGTGGATCGCGGTTTTTCACGATCTCTTCCATGCCGCGCCACATGGTACCGGAAGCCCATGCTTTAGATACCACGCCATTTTCGATTTCGCAGTCGATGCGTAAATGACCCTCAATACGGGTTACCGGATCAATAGTAATTCTCTGGCTCATGCTTTGCTCGCCTCATGACGATTTTGATCGTTTTGTTTTAAAGGAGGAAGTATCGGCAGTAGACGAATGAGTACGATGTATGCACAAATCTCAATAGCCACAAAACCAATAGAAATCAACAGTTCTTCCCAGGTCGGGAAGTAGCGGTAGCCACCACCAGGATTGAACGCCACCAGCGAATAGGACAGACGCCATGTCGCACAACCCAGCAATGCGCTCAGCGCAGACAGATACAGCATGCGCGAGTCGTTACGCAGCTTAGTGACGCGCAGCACCACCAGCGGGAAGACCATCAGCACGACTTCAATCCAGAACATCAGGGAGTAAAGATCGCCTGAGAACGCATAGGACAGCTTGTCGCGATAGATCAGTTCGCCAAAGCGCAGAACTACGAAAATCGCCAACAGCACGCTGATGGTATTCGTCAGCTTGATGAACAAACTTTTCTCATCCGGACCATTACCTTTCAGCCCGGCTTGTACCAACGAGCCTTCAAAGATGACGATCGAGAAGCCCATAATAAAAGCGGTTAATACGGAGAAAAGCGGCAACATTTCATAAGCTTGCCATAGCGGATGCACCTTATAGCCCGCAGAAATCATCAATGAACCCATTGAAGACTGGTGCATAGTTGGCAGCAGCGCGCCAAGGGCAATAATAAAGAACATCACTTTATTTAAACGTTTGAGAGAGACTTTCCACCCCAGACGTTCAAACAGAGCCGGAGCAAATTCCAGCGCCATGATGCCGATATAGATGGTCATACAGACCGCCGTTTCGAACAGTACCGAGTTCACGTTGAAGTGGCCCGGAATGTAGAAATACGGCAGGTTCCAGTAACGACCGACGTCAATGGTGATCGACAGACCACCCAGCGAGTAGCCAAACAGGCTCGCCAGCAGCGCCGGACGTACCAGCGGATGGTATTGTCCTCTGTTGAAAACATACACCGCCCACGCCAGCGCCCAGCCACCGCACGCAAAGCCGGTACCAATCAGCAGGTCAAACGCGATCCATACACCCCATGGGAAACCGCCGTTCAGATCGGAGACTGAGCCCAATCCGAAGACCAGACGTTTCACGATCAGGAGCATACACAGGACGATAAGCGGCCCAAAAATAATGACCGGTTTGCTGATTATTTTTCCGCCCAGCGGTTTAGGATCATGACTCATGATCGTCTCCTCCATCGTGATGGTCGTTTTTCGTGTTACGACGAACCAGCACGGTTAAGCCCGCCAGCGCAGCCAGGGGTAATATCATGCCCTTGTACAAGGAATGTTGAACATGTTCGGAACGCGCACCGGTTGAAAGATCATCCAGTTTCGGCAGATCCAAATCCTCGTAAGGAACGCCCGTCAGTACCATAACCTGTGTACCACCACCCTCTTTCTCGCCGTACAGATGGGGGTAATACTTCGGTACCGTATGCAGATAGGTATCGCCTGCTTTCACCGTCTGACGCGGATAGTGGTATTCGCTGCCAGGCTTCAGCGCGAGACGTTTTTTCGCCTCAGCCATCAGCTCTTCACGCGTACCAAAAATCACCGCACCGGCAGGGCACACTTCAACACAACCCGGTAAACCGCCTTTATCCAGACGCTCAACACCTTTCTGGTTACACAGTTCACATTTGTGAAGCGCACCAAACGGGTTGTTGTAGTCATACTTAGGCACATTGTACGGGCAGGCGACCATGCAGTAACGACAGCCCGTGCAGACATCTTTGTCATAGTGGACGATGCCAGTTTTCGGATCTTTCTTCAGCGCGGAGACCGGGCAAACGGAGACGCAGTTCGGATCGACACAGTGCATGCACTGCTTCTTAATGTATGCGTAGCCGTTTTCTTCCTGGTCTTTGTTGACGCCTGTTCCGCTACGCCACACCTGGATGATGTTATTGGTATACGGTGACAGTTTGTCGTTGTTCGACCAGGTCTGCTCGCCTTCCGGGTTACGCGCCGGGAAGTTGATATCCTGACACTTGGTAACACAGGCCTGGCAGCCTACGCACAGCGTCGAGTCATAGAGCATCCCAAGAGAACCAGGGATCGGCGGACGGTTTTCTGCAGCCGCATGGCTGATGGACGGCGCAGCGCCCAACAGCAATGCCCCGCTGGAGGCTGCTTTAATAAAGTTACGTCTGTTCACGGTTATTCTCCCCGTGAGTCAGCGTTATCTTTCTTCTGCTGACGCCCCAGTTCACGAACCGCCATCACGCTGACACCGGCAACCAGTCCTACTACGCCACCAAGCAGCCCAATCGCCCCGGCAGAAATATTGCCGCCTTCTTTCATATTGACGTCAGGTTTCTCGGAACGCGGTGTTTGGTTTTCCACATGAGCAAGCTGGTGAATACCTTTATGGAAACCGACACCTTCTTCGTTACAGCCGTAGCAAGGGTGACCGATAGCCACCGGCCACACGCCGCCAACATCGCAGAATTGCAGCGTTGAGCAGTTGCCGTAGGTTTCTGGTCCTTTACAGCCCAGATGGTAGAGGCACCAGCCTTCACGGTGACCTTCATCGCCAAACTCTTTAGCAAAACGACCTGCATCGAAGTGCGGGCGACGTTCGCAGTGTTCGTGAATCAAACGACCATAGGCAAATGTCGGACGGTTTTTGGTATCCAGCTTCGGCGGCTTACCGTAAGTGATGATATGCGCGACCGTTGCAAGGAAGTTGTGCGGGTTCGGAGGACAGCCGGGGATGTTGATGATGGTTTTGCCTGGCAGAACTTCCTGCAAGCCGACGGCCCCCGTTGGGTTAACGCCAGCAGCAGCAACACCACCCCACGCGGCACAAGAGCCGATGGCAATGATAGCGGCAGCGCCTTCTGCGGCCCGGCGGATGTGATCTACGATCGGCTCACCGGCAACCATGCAGTAAATACCATTGTCTTTCAGTGGGATAGAACCATCTACAACCAAAACATATTGCCCTTTGTACTTCTCCAGAGCGTTATGTTTATTCTCTTCGACCTGGTGGCCGAAGGCGGCAGAGAGTACCTCATGGTATTCCAGAGAGATTGTCTCCAGAACGAGGTTTTCCACTGTAGGGTGTGTCGCGCGAAGTAGCGATTCAGTACAACCCGTACACTCCTGCGCACCAATCCAGATAACCGGTGGACGCTGAGGACGAGAAACTGATTCGGCCATTTCTGCGGCGGCTTTGCTACTGAGCCCCATGGTAGCGGCCAGTGCTGCACAAAGCTTCATGAAATCACGGCGATTGATGCCGTTCGAATTGATGAGAGAGTTATCTCCAGTCATTTTATAGTTATTCCGTTGCGAAGACCTGGCTTTTATTTTGCACCTTTCGCATGTTGCATATTGCGATCGGCGCGCCATTTACCACACTTTTTATATGGTTATGTGCATTATAATACTTCGGCGGAGCAACAAAACGAAGGCGTAGGTCAATAGTGTAATTAATTAAAGCAAGATAATACCCCTTTCGGATCAAGCTTCGAGACGATAGCCAGCCATGAAAAAACGAATTGTTGTACTGGACTGGTTCTCTTTAAAGAAATCCATAACCATCTCTTTATCCAGACCATAGCGACGCGTGAGGATCCCCGCTTCCCACGCGCTGAGCTGTCGATCGCCCGTCTTTTCAAACATTCGATGAGAAAATCCCAGCACAAAACCGCGTTTATAATCAGCACAAAAATTGGCCGCCGTGCGTGCGCTATCCGCACTTGACGCGTTTAATCCGGCCATCAAGCCTTTTCCAAAATGGTTGTCCATGCATAACCTCCAATCGCTATATAATAAATTATATAGCGATTTTTTAAGCAAAGACCAGAGGTATCACGTACTTTTTTATGTCCGCTTAAAAGGACACCCATTCATCCTTTTTAGCGGCCACAGACGTTTTGCTGTCTGCTGAAGGGGAAGCGGTACTGGCGGCGGCGTACTGCACATCGTTTGCTGAAAGACGGAACTGTTGTACCGAGCGTTGTAGCTCTTCCGTTTGCCGTTCAAGCGCCACAGCCGCGGCGGAAACTTGCTCTACCAGCGCAGCGTTCTGTTGCGTTACGCTGTCCATCTGCGTGATCGCCACGCTCACCTGCGAAATGCCCTTATTCTGTTCTTCTGAGGCAGAAGCAATTTGCTTCATGATAACGGTCACTTCGGTGGCTCCGCGCAGAATCGCCTCCATGGTTAATCCCGTCTCTTTAACCAGTCGAGCGCCCTGATCGACGCGACGCGACGATTCGCCAATCAGCGTCTCAATCTCTTTCGCCGCCCCGGCGCTACGGCTGGCAAGGTTACGCACCTCACCGGCAACAACGGCAAAACCACGCCCCTGCTCGCCTGCTCTGGCAGCTTCAACTGCCGCGTTCAGCGCCAGAATATTGGTCTGGAAGGCAATGCTATTAATAACAGACGTAATTTCCGCGATCTGTTTAGAGCTGGCGGCAATGCCGTCCATCGTCTCAACCACTTCTGAAACCAGGCTGCTCCCTTTACCTGCCGTCTCTGTCGCCGTATCGGCAAGCTGGCTGGCTTCACGCGCGTTTTCGGCGTTCAGTTTTACCGTTGCGGTCAGTTGCTCCATGCTGGCAGCGGTCTCTTCCAGCGCCGCAGCTTGCTCCTCAGTACGCGATGAGAGATCGTTATTGCCGGTGGAAATTTCCGTAGCCCCTCGCCAGATGTTGTCACTACCTGAGCGAATTGTACTGACGGCTTCGCGCAGGCTGTCCTGCATCGCGCACAATAACGGCACCAGTTGGCCCACGCAGTTACGGCCAAAATCTTCGATTGGATGGCTGAGATCGCCCTGAGCAATCTGCTGGAACTGCTGGCGGATACGTCCCAGGGGTTTCACCATCATGGCGACGAGGTAACGATCTGTGAAGAACAGGAGAGCAATACCGAGGATCACGGCGGTAATAATTAGCGTCCGGATGATAGACGTTTTGCCATCGACCATGACGCGCGTGGTATCAAGCCGCTCACCTGCCGTGGCGTTAAAACGTTCGGCACTGGCGCCAAATTCACGGCTCAGCGCTGGCGTAACGGTGCTGGCATGCTCCGCAAAGGCCGTAAGCGTGCCCTGCTGCGCCAGTTGCATTTGCGGAATCACCCCGTTATCCAGCAGCGCCTGCCACTTCGTCAGTACCGCCGCGGCAACGTCCGGATCCATAGGCCCCGGAGACAACGTTTTCATCTCCTGGAGTTTTTTGCTCATATTCTCCAGGGACTGCTGCGCTGGTGCAAAATCAGGCGTTCCGCCGCTCATTTTGACATCCATGGCGCGACTTAAGCGCGTTACGAAGCGAAAATACTGATCGTTTCCCTGACTGAGCACCGTCATCTGATGGACAAGATGACGGTCAATATCATTGCCTTCAGATATTTTTGATAAAGAATGAAGACTGAATAAACCCACGCCCGACCAGAGCAGGCAAAAAAGTCCCAGTATTGCCAACATGACAATACGAATAGTGAAGTTTTTCAGCAAACGCATAATAATTTCCTTGCCGTTGATGAGGAATTCGCCATCAGGCGATACTTATCCTTGTTATCGGCAGGCAACAGAGAAGATATAATGCATTCTTTATTTTTTTACTTTCTTAAGTGCATCCAATATTATTTACACTATATCAACATGAATGCTAATGAAATTAGCTAGCATTATTATTCAGATAATTAACCTGAAGCATTAAATAATCCCTTGTTTTCTATCGTAAATATTTGTTAAACCATGCAAGAGTACGCTCCCAGGCCAAATCAGCGGCAGCATTATCATAACGCGGTGTCGAGTCATTATGAAAACCATGATTAACGCCGGGATAGATATATGCCTCATAGACTTTCTTATTGGCTTTGAGCGCCGCTTCATAGGCAGGCCATCCCTCATTAATTCGGGTATCTAATTGCGCATAGTGCAGTAATAAAGGCGCTTTGATTTTAGGGACATCTGATGCAGGAACCTGACGCCCATAAAAAGGCACTGCGCAGGCCAGTTCAGGAAAAGCAACGGCTGCGGCATTCGATACGCCACCACCGTAGCAAAATCCGGTGATACCCACCTTTCCCGTCGCGCCTGAATAACGCTGCATAAATTCAATGGCGGCAAAGAAGTCGTTCATCAGCTTTACGGGGTCAACCTGCTGCTGCAACTCCCGACCCTTATCATCATTGCCAGGATAGCCCCCCACTGAACTTAATCCATCAGGCGCGAGTGCAATATAGCCCGCCTTCGCCACCCGCCGTGCCACATCCTCAATATACGGATTCAGCCCACGATTCTCATGCACCACCACTACCGCCGGAACTTTCCCCGTCGCTTTCGCAGGTTTAACCAGATACCCACGCACATCACCATGCCCTTCAGGTGAAGGATAAGTCATGTATTCCGCCAGGATATCAGGATCGGTGAACTCCACCTGCGTTGCGAGAGCATAATTGGGTTTCAATACATTGAATAATGCCAGCGCCGTCATACCACCGACTGCATATTTCGCAGCAAGATTGAGAAACTCGCGTTTCGTTATTTTGCCATGAGCGTAATAGTCATAGTAGTCGAGCAATTCTTGCGGAAAGTCTTTGGCAGTTAGACGCGGCATGGCAGCACTCCGGATCGATGTTTTTTTAAGCAAAGCACAGTGGTCTGTTTTTGCCCAGTTTTTCATTCCAGTGTGACCTGGTGAACGGGATATTCACCATGAACCCGCTAGAATAGAAACGTTGTTTCGAAATTCACCTGCACTAAGGAGATCTCATGGACTGGTTTGCCAATCCTGAACGTTACGAGCAGATGCTCTATCGCTACTGTGGGCGCAGCGGTTTACGTTTACCCGCGCTATCGCTGGGTTTGTGGCACAGTTTTGGGCACGTTCAGGCGCTGGATTCACAGCGCGCTCTGCTGCGTAAAGCATTTGATTTAGGCATCACGCATTTTGATTTAGCCAATAACTACGGGCCGCCTCCGGGCAGCGCAGAAGAGAATTTTGGCCGATTACTGCGCGAAGATTTTGCACACTATCGTGATGAACTGATCATCTCCACCAAGGCAGGCTATGACATGTGGCCAGGGCCATACGGTTCTGGCGGTTCGCGCAAATACCTGCTCGCCAGCCTCGACCAGAGCCTGAAACGCATGGGCCTCGACTATGTCGATATCTTCTACTCGCACCGCGTTGACGAAAATACGCCAATGGAAGAGACCGCCTCAGCGCTGGCCCATGCGGTGCAAAGCGGTAAAGCGCTGTATGTCGGCATCTCATCCTATTCTCCGGAGCGTACGCAGAAAATGGCCGAGCTGATGCGGGAATGGAAAATTCCTCTGCTGATCCACCAGCCTTCTTACAACCTGCTTAACCGTTGGGTAGACAGCAGCGGTCTGCTGGATACGCTGGAATCCAACGGCATGGGCTGCATCGCATTTACGCCGCTGGCCCAGGGGCTGCTGACGGGGAAATACCTCAACGGCATTCCGGAAGGTTCACGCATGCAGCGTGAAGGGAAAAAAGTTCGTGGGCTGACGGAAAATATGCTGACGGAAGAAAACCTTAACAGCCTGCGTTTGCTCAATGAAATGGCGCAACAGCGCGGACAGTCGATGGCGCAAATGGCCTTAAGCTGGCTGCTGAAAGACAATCGGGTGACGTCGGTATTAATTGGCGCCAGCCGACCGGAGCAACTGGAGGAGAACGTTCAGGCGTTGGCTAACCTGACGTTCAGCGCCGAAGAACTGGCACAGATCGATAAGCATGTCGCGGATGGTAAACTGAACCTGTGGCAGGCCTCATCTGACAAATAGCCGTTTGTAACTCTGTGCCGGGAAGCGGCGTTAGCCTCCCCGGCACGTAACAGGGCCAGCCAATCCCTTCACACCTCTTCCGCTTTGATCCCTGGACGTTGAAATTCCGGCCACACCAGCGCGACAAGCGCAGGATAAGCCTCCAGACTGAACTCCCTGAAGCACTGGCGTAAGTTAAGCACATCCAGATCGGCATGCGGGACTTTCTCACCGCTCAGACAGCGCTTTTTTATATTGTCGTAATATTTATACACCGCAGAGTTGAGATCGCTACAACGCCGCTGTGCATCAAATAGCCCTGGCGTCTCATTTAGCTCCACCATTGTCATCCGCTTGATCGTGGAGTGGATAAAATCGATATATTCGTGATTAACGCGCCAATACCATACTGGTGTAATCGAATTCATCAGTACCGAAAAATGATCTTCCCCCTCTTCTTTACTCAGCATTTCCGGCTGGTTTTCAGAGTGCCCATTTTCTGCATATCGGTTTTTATTTGCACTGCGCATCAACAAAAGTACCCCGCAGGTAAGCAATAGCAGGGTAATAACAGAATAAAATATACTGTTCATATACTGGCTCCATTTTTTTTGATTTTAAAATTACGCCATGCTATTGTCAACGCAGCCTGGTTTATTTAAAACAACATATCATTGGCATCAAAGGATATTTCAACATGCTTCCCGAGCATCTTGTTCCCTCGCGTTTTCACTTATCCAGCTCATCTACTAATACCCGTCCCGCAGATAATAGTGAAAATTTGACTCAGGGAAAGAGAACATTAAGCGATTACGAACCCGATATTTTGATTAGCTCTACCGCTAACGGCCAGGCGCGCAATATGTTATTTGAAGAGTGCGATCGCCATTTAAAAGAGCGCCTGTTTCGTGCCGCAAAAATTGAGTCCTTCACTCGCCTGCTCAATTCACTACAAGCGGAAGGCGACATTAACGCTCAAGAATTAAGTAAAATTTTATCTACAAAAACAGCCAGCGTAAATGAACAGGGCAATAAAATTTGGCTTAATTTAATTACGCGTGAGACCAGCGATCCTATTTTTTATTCTCTGGAAGAGAAATAAAATGAAAGATGTTGAGGATAATAATGTTTATTTGGCTTTAGATGACCATAAAAGCGATGAGTTTGTCTTAAAGCAAAATTTGGCCGTATTGATTGCCAATAAAAATGCGACGTTGGAAAGCGTTGCCCAGGAGATGGTCTCTATTCCCGCCGCGCTGGTGCGGATGAAATGGCAAAATCGTCGCGAAATTTATGCGCTGCAGGCTAAAGAAGAGATCTATGGCGCCGCGATTGAAGCCATTATGGAGCAGCAACCAGAACTACGGGACAAAATCATGGCCCGGCTGGAGAGCACATACCAGCATATACTCAAGCGAGAAACAGCCACCTTACGCCTGACGCGTAAACTGTCTGAAGGGAACTACGAACCCACCAGGATAACGGCAGTCGCACTGGATGAGGACAGATAAGGGCGTGTGGGGAGAGTTAAATCAGGAGAGGAAGGCCGGGTAAGGCAACAACCATTACCCGGCAATCAGGATTACTTCGCTTTCACGGTCTCTTCACCGACCAGACCAATCTTCAGGAAACCCGCCTGATGCAGCGTATCCATAACTTTCATCATGGTTTCATAATCGACGGTTTTATCCGCACGGAAGAAAATCGTGGTGTCTTTCTTCCCATCGGTCAGCGTATTTAATTCGCTAATCATGGTGTCATCCGTCACCTGATTGTTGCCAATAAACATACTCTTATCGGCTTTAACAGACAGGTAAACCGGTTTTTCCGGACGCGGCTGCGGCGTACTGGTGGAAGCCGGGAGATTCACCTTCACATCCACCGTTGCCAACGGTGCGGCCACCATAAAGATGATCAATAAAACCAACATAACATCGATAAACGGCGTCACGTTGATTTCATGCATTTCACCGTTATCGTCCAGGTTTTCATTAAAGCTCATTGCCATGGAACATTATCCTACACGTAATTTCTGCGCAGCACGTACCGGATGGGCAGAAGCGCTAGCGTTCAGGTCCAGATCGCGACTTTGCAGCAACAATACCTGTGCCGCGACATCGCCCAGCATCGCTTTATAGCTGCCAATCTGACGTGCGAAAATGTTGTAGATAACGACCGCAGGAATTGCCGCGACCAGACCGATCGCCGTCGCTAACAGAGCTTCTGCGATACCCGGCGCAACAACGGCCAGGTTGGTCGTTTGGGTTTGTGCAATCCCGATGAAGCTATTCATGATGCCCCATACAGTACCGAACAGACCCACAAATGGAGAGATAGCCCCGATGGTGGCCAGGTAGCCGTTACCACGTCCCATATGACGACCTACCGCCGCCACACGACGCTCCAGACGGAAGCCGGTACGCTCTTTAATACCTTCGTTGTCGTCGCTGCCTTCTGACAATTCCAGTTCGTTCTGCGCTTCGTAAATCAACTGTGCGCCCAGGCTTTTGCCATCAAATCCTGCAGCAATCTCATTTGCCTGGTCTAAAGAGCGGGCGTCCGCCAGCAGTTGCTGTTCACGCTTAAGGCGGCGTTTCTGAGTAAAGAACTCAAGGCTCTTACTAAAGAAGATAGCCCAGGTGACCACTGATGCCAAAATCAGCCCAATCATCACGCACTTAACCACGATATCGGCGTGCTGATACATACCCCAGACGGAAAGATCCGTCTGCATCAAATTATTACCCACTCTGTATCTCCAGGACGCAAATCACAAAATCTGAGCGTAATGATATCAAAACGACGTCGAATTGATAGTCGTTCTCATTACTATTTACATATTGCCGCACCTTTGGTTTCTTTTCCTTGCGCTTACGCAGTAAAAAAGTCACCAGAAGCATTTTGAGATTATTTTCTACTGTATGACCGTTCTGCAGGATGCGTCATCTTTGATTCATGGTAGTTTAGACATCCAGACGTATAAAAACAGGTAAGACGACATGGCAGATAAGCAACTTGAAACCAAACTCGTTCACGCAGGACGCAGTAAAAAGTACACGCTGGGCGCGGTAAATAGCGTGATCCAGCGCGCTTCTTCGCTAGTGTTTGACACCGTAGAGGCCAAAAAGCAGGCTACACACAACCGTGCTAACGGTGCGCTTTTCTATGGCCGTCGCGGAACCTTGACGCATTTTTCCCTGCAGGAGGCAATGTGTGAACTGGAAGGCGGCGCGGGTTGCGCGTTGTTCCCCTGCGGCGCGGCGGCCGTTGCCAACACCATCCTCGCCTTTGTGGAACAAGGGGATCATGTGCTGATGACCAACACCGCCTATGAACCCAGCCAGGATTTCTGCACCAAAATTCTCGGCAAACTCGGCGTGTCCACCGGATGGTTCGATCCGCTGGTTGGTGCCGATATTGTGAAGCACATACAGCCGAACACTAAAGTCGTATTTCTGGAATCTCCCGGCTCTGTCACCATGGAAGTACATGATGTTCCTGCTATTGTTGCCGCCGTCAGAAGCGTTGCGCCGGATGCGATCATCATAATTGATAACACCTGGGCTGCCGGGGTGCTGTTCAAAGCACTGGATTTTGGCATCGACATTTCTATTCAGGCTGGCACCAAATATCTGATTGGCCATTCCGACGCCATGGTCGGCACTGCGGTAGCTAATGCCCGTTGCTGGGATCAACTGCGCGAAAATGCCTATCTGATGGGGCAAATGCTGGACGCCGATACCGCCTATATGACCAGCCGCGGACTGCGTACGCTAAGCGTTCGCCTGCGCCAACATCATGAAAGCAGCTTAAAGGTCGCCGAGTGGCTGGCCAGCCATCCGCAGGTCGCCCGCGTGAACCACCCCGCGCTGCCCGGCAGTAAAGGCCACGAATTCTGGAAGCGTGATTTCACCGGCAGCAGCGGTCTGTTCTCATTTGTATTGAATAAGAAACTAAATCATGAAGAGCTGGCCGCGTATCTGGACCACTTCAGCCTGTTCAGCATGGCCTACTCCTGGGGCGGTTTTGAGTCGCTGATTCTCGCTAATCAGCCGGAACACATTGCGGCAATCCGTCCGCAAGGCGAGGTGGACTTCAGCGGAACGCTCATCCGTTTGCATATCGGTTTAGAGAATGTTGACGATCTGATTGCCGATTTGGCCGCAGGATTTGCCCGAATCGAGTAAAATTGCCATAGATGGACATATATGCAGACACTTCTGGTGGAAAAGTCTGCAATTGTTGCGTCCGGGATCAAGGCATCCCGGACAATTCAGGAGTACAATCCACACATAAACGCTGTTCCACAGGAAAGTCCATGGTAGTCATTCAAGATATTGTCTCCGCGCTTTGGCAACACGATTTTGCCGCGTTGGCGGATCCGCACGTTGTGAGCGTGGTGTACTTCGTAATGTTCGCCACACTGTTTTTAGAAAATGGCCTGCTGCCTGCCTCCTTTTTACCGGGAGACAGCCTGTTATTGCTGGCAGGGGCGCTGATCGCTCAGGACGTGATGAGTTTTATACCTACCATAGCTATTCTGACTGCCGCAGCCAGTCTGGGTTGCTGGCTGAGCTACATTCAGGGACGCTGGCTGGGCAACACGCGGACGGTAAAAGGCTGGCTGGCGCAATTACCTGATAAATATCATCAGCGCGCTACCTGCATGTTTGACCAACACGGGCTGATGGCACTGCTGGCTGGGCGTTTCCTGGCATTCGTTCGTACCTTGCTGCCAACAATGGCGGGAATTTCGGGCCTGCCAAACCGTCGGTTCCAGTTTTTTAACTGGCTGAGCGGTCTGCTGTGGGTCACCGTCGTCACCGGCTTTGGCTATGCGCTGAGCATGATCCCGTTCGTCAAACGCCATGAAGATCAGGTGATGACCTTTTTAATGATCCTGCCGATTGCCCTGTTAACCGCGGGTCTGTTGGGTACCCTGTTTGTCGTGATTAAAAAAAAATACTGTAGCGCCTGAGTATTAACCGTAGGCCGGGGTTCCCCCGGCATTTTCGCCTGATGACGTTTCGCTTATCAGGCCAGCGCTGAGCAAGTTTAACTCCCCTGCATCATTCGAATTCTGGCCGCATCCTCCCCCGGCGTTACGCCAAAGAAACGTTTGAATTCCCGACTGAATTGCGATGCGCTCTCATAGCCGACGCGCATGGCAGCCGCACTGGCCTTCATCCCGTCGTGGATCATCATCATCCGTGCTTTATGCAGACGATAGCTCTTCAGGTATTGCAGCGGCGACGTGCTGGTCACCGCTTTAAAATTATGATGAAACGCCGACACGCTCATGTTCGCTTCTGCCGCCAGTTGTTCGACATTGAGATTTTCGGTGTATTTGGTTTCAATGCGCTTCAGCACCCGGCTTATCAAACTGAAATGCGTCTGGCGACTGACCAGCGCCAGTAATGCGCCGCCGCGCGGCCCGGTCAGCACATGGTAGAGGATCTCGCGAATAATCTGTTTCCCCAGAATACGCGCATCCAGCGGTCGCTCCATCACATCCAGCAGGCGCTCAGCGGCGCACAGTATTTCGTCAGAAAGCGTCGCGGAGTTGATCCCGCTGGCCGCCATGGCGGGCTGGAACAGCTCATCTTCCCCAATGTCCATCAACAGCTCCTGCAATTGCAGAATATCGACATTCAGGTAGATACCGGCCAGGGGAACCTCCGGCGTTGCATACGTTTCACATTCAAAGGGTAACGGTACGGTTAGCAACAGGTATTCGTTGGCGTCATAACGAAATACACGTTCATTGATATAACCAATTTTATGTCCCGAAAAGAGAAATATGATTCCTGGCTGATACATTACCGGTGTACGCGCTGCCGGCTCAGTGCCGTGCAGCAGGCGGACATCTGGCAGCAGTTCGCTGAGTTTATTTTCATTGTTTTTCAGCTGCTTAATTTTATCTGTCAGCAGGAGGCAGATCTCATCACGGTTCATAGAGCACCATTTCATCATCGGTTTGCAACCATGACATAATGCGCAGATTTATCCGTTTTCTCCAGCAGTCTGTAGAAATGGGCAAGACATCGGCAGAAATGAGCATTGAGAGCAGCGCGGCTGACGACCACAATGTTCATCATCCGGCAGACACTCTCCTGCCCTCTTTTTTTACCCACATAAGGGAACGAGCAATGAACAACTTTAATCTCCATACCCCAACCCGCATTCTGTTTGGTAAAGGTGCGATTGCTGAGCTGCGCGATCAAATCCCTCAGGATGCTCGCGTATTGGTTACCTATGGCGGCGGTAGCGTGAAAAAAACCGGTGTCCTGGCACAGGTTCAGGATGCGCTGAAAGGCCTGGACGTGCTGGAGTTTGGCGGTATTGAGCCGAACCCGTCTTATGAAACGCTGATGAACGCGGTAAAAATCGTGCGTGATGAGAAAGTGACGTTCCTGCTGGCGGTAGGCGGCGGTTCGGTGCTGGATGGCACCAAATTCATCGCGGCTGCGGCACAATACGCTGACGGCATCGATCCATGGCGCATTCTGGAAACCCACGGCAACGACGTAACAAGCGCTATCCCGATGGGCTCCGTATTAACCCTGCCAGCAACCGGCTCTGAATCTAACTCCGGCGCGGTCATTTCGCGTAAAACCACCGGCGATAAGCTGGCCTTTATGACCCCATTTGTGCAGCCGGTATTTGCCGTGCTGGATCCGGTTTACACCTATACCCTGCCGCCGCGTCAGGTTGCGAACGGCGTCGTAGATGCCTTCGTACATACCGTTGAGCAGTATGTGACTTATCCGGTAGACGGGAAAATTCAGGATCGCTTTGCTGAAGGTATTCTGCTTACGCTGGTAGAAGAAGGCCCGAAAGCATTGCAGGAGCCGGAAAATTACAACGTGCGTGCGAACGTTATGTGGGCGGCAACCCAGGCGCTGAACGGCCTGATTGGCGCAGGCGTGCCACAGGACTGGGCAACGCATATGCTGGGCCACGAACTGACCGCAATGCACGGTCTGGATCATGCTCAAACATTGGCTATCGTTCTGCCAGCGCTGTGGAATGAAAAACGCGATACCAAACGTGCCAAACTGCTGCAATACGCAGAGCGTATCTGGAATATCACCGAAGGTTCCGATGACCAACGCATCGACGCCGCTATTGCCGCAACCCGCGCTTTCTTCGAACAAATGGGCGTACCGACTCGTCTGTCTGACTACGGCCTGGACGGTAGCTCCATCCCAGCGCTACTGGAAAAACTGCAAGCGCACGGCGGTACGAAACTGGGCGAACATCAGGACATTACGCTCGAGGTCAGCCGTCGGATTTACGAAGCTGCCCGCTAAGTTTTTTTCACCTCCGCCTTTCATTTTTGGGTATTTATATTCTAAATATTTCGAGTTGCATAAAGGCGGCAAAGGAGAGAATCCCCAGGAGCTTACATAAGTCAGTGACTGGGGGTGAAACGACAAACCTGCCG
>NZ_JAHLRC010000053.1:0-29464 GCF_018919545.1 Citrobacter sp. S46_ASV_140 | reverse complement strand
AGAACGTGTCGCCACTGATGTACAGGTTGATGGGAAGCCACTCAAAACCGCCAATTTTTTGTGAGACGGTATTGGGATTGGCAATCACCCCAATCACCACCATAAGCGCCAGCAGCATCTTGCCGCTGATATTTTTTACCTGTATCAGCGGGGAAACCAGGTAGATTACGGCGATCGCGAAGAAAAACCACAGGTGATAGAACACCGGCTTTTGCAGCAGGTTTTTCAGCGACAGCTCAGCGTTGATCGAGGTAAACAGCAGGATGTAGGCCAGCGCCACGCTGCTGTAAAACAGGATGCAGAGCGCAATGCGCATGAAATGGCGCGGTTTGGCGCTGCGCTCGCCAAAAAACAGATAGCCCGAAATCATAAAGAACAACGGGACGCTGACGCGAGAGGCTGAATTGAGCACATTGGCCAGATCCCAATTCAACGGGCTGACGCTTTGCGCATTGGTGATGTACCAGGTCGTGGTGTGGATCATCACAACCATGAGACAGGCTATCCCGCGCAGGTTATCAATCCAGAATATTTTGGGCTGCATCAGTTCCTCTGTATTCATTAAAAAAAGTCTGACCGAAATTTTGCGAGCGTAGCTCACTGGAAAAATCCGAGTTCTTACGCTAAAGCTTGAGATGGTCTGATGAGATTCTCAAAATAGCATCCGTTTCCAGACACTTAATAATAAGACTGACCAGCAAACCAGGCGCTAATAAAATGATGATGAAGTATTTCTTTTCCGCGATCGTTACCCTTTTACTGGTTGCGTGCGCCGACACCCAGCCGCCTGCACCCGCGCAGAAGGCGCAAAAGATCAAAGTCAGTGCAACACGTTCGCTGGATATGGAGTCACTGTGTAAAAATGAGGCGGCACAAATCTACAACACTGGTGTGCAGAAAATTGATATCTCCGATCTGGAACAATTTCAGGGCAGCTATGAGATGCGTGGTTCTACCTTCCGTAAAGAGAGTTTTGTCTGCTCTTTTGATGCAGACGGGCAGTTTTTACACCTTTCCATGCGCTAAGTTCCCCCTTTTTCCCGTTTCGTACTGTATATCTTGCAGCCAGCGGGTATACTGACCGCTTCCTTTAAATCCACACGTATCCAGCACGAAATAATATGCAAAAGTTTGATACCAGGACCTTCCAGGGCTTGATCCTGACCTTACAGGATTACTGGGCTCGCCAGGGCTGCACCATCGTTCAACCATTGGACATGGAAGTCGGCGCGGGGACATCTCACCCAATGACCTGCCTGCGGGCGCTGGGGCCGGAACCGATGGCGACTGCTTATGTGCAGCCTTCTCGTCGTCCGACCGACGGCCGCTATGGCGAAAACCCGAACCGCTTACAGCACTACTATCAGTTCCAGGTAGTGATTAAGCCGTCTCCGGACAACATTCAGGAGCTGTACCTGGGTTCTCTGAAAGAGCTGGGTATGGACCCGACCATTCACGATATCCGTTTCGTGGAAGATAACTGGGAAAACCCGACGCTGGGTGCCTGGGGGCTGGGTTGGGAAGTGTGGCTGAACGGCATGGAAGTCACGCAGTTCACCTACTTCCAGCAGGTTGGTGGTCTGGAATGTAAACCAGTGACCGGGGAAATTACCTACGGTCTGGAACGTCTGGCCATGTACATTCAGGGCGTAGACAGCGTTTACGACCTGGTCTGGAGCGACGGCCCGCTGGGTAAAACCACTTACGGCGACGTGTTCCATCAGAACGAAGTGGAGCAATCCACCTACAACTTCGAATACGCCGACGTGGACTTCCTGTTCACCTGCTTCGAGCAGTACGAGAAAGAAGCGCAGCAGTTGCTGGCGCTGGAAAATCCGCTGCCGCTGCCTGCGTATGAACGTATTCTGAAAGCCGCCCATAGCTTCAACCTGCTGGATGCGCGTAAAGCCATCTCCGTCACCGAGCGTCAGCGCTATATCCTGCGTATTCGCACCCTGACCAAAGCAGTGGCAGAAGCTTACTACGCTTCCCGTGAAGCCCTTGGCTTCCCGATGTGCAACAAAGACAAATAAGAGGCGGCCATGTCTGAGAAAACTTTTCTGGTGGAAATCGGCACTGAAGAGCTGCCACCAAAAGCACTGCGCAGCCTGGCTGAGTCCTTTGCTGCGAACTTTACCGCGGAGCTGGATAATGCTGGCATCGCGCACGGCAACGTGGAGTGGTTCGCCGCGCCGCGTCGTCTGGCGTTGAAAGTCGCTGCCCTGGCTGAAGCACAACCCGACCGTGAAGTAGAAAAACGCGGCCCGGCTATCGCCCAGGCGTTTGACGCCGAAGGTAAACCGAGCAAAGCGGCCGAAGGTTGGGCGCGTGGCTGTGGCATCACGGTTGATCAGGCTGAGCGTCTGACCACCGACAAAGGCGAGTGGCTGCTGTATCGCGCGCATGTGAAAGGCGAAAGCGCTGAAGCGTTGCTGCCGAATATGATCGCCACCTCACTGGCGAAGCTGCCGATCCCGAAACTGATGCGCTGGGGCGCGTCTGACGTTCACTTCGTGCGTCCGGTTCACACCGTGACGTTGCTGCTGGGCGATAAAGTTATTCCGGCAACTATTCTGGGTATTCAGTCCGATCGCGTGATCCGCGGGCATCGCTTTATGGGCGAGCCGGAGTTCACCATCGATAATGCCGATCAGTACCCAGAAATTCTGCGTGAGCGCGGCAAAGTGATTGCGGATTACGCTGAGCGTAAAGCCAAAATCAAAGCCGATGCCGAAGACGCGGCGCGTAAAATTGGCGGCAACGCCGATCTGAGTGAAAGCCTGCTGGAAGAAGTCACCTCGCTGGTGGAATGGCCGGTCGTGCTGACCGCGAAGTTCGAAGAAAAATTCCTCGCTGTTCCGTCCGAAGCGCTGGTACACACCATGAAAGGTGACCAGAAGTACTTCCCGGTATACGCGAACGACGGCAAACTGCTGCCGAATTTTATCTTCGTTGCCAACATCGAATCCAAAGACCCGCAGCAAATCATCTCTGGTAACGAGAAGGTGGTTCGTCCGCGTCTGGCGGATGCCGAATTCTTCTTCAATACTGACCGTAAAAAACGTCTGGAAGACCATCTGCCGCGTCTGCAAACCGTGCTGTTCCAACAGCAACTGGGTACGCTGCGCGACAAGACTGACCGTATCCAGGCGCTGGCGGGCTGGATTGCTGGTCAGATTGGCGCTGACGTTAACCACGCAACGCGTGCTGGCCTGCTGTCCAAGTGTGACCTGATGACCAACATGGTCTTCGAGTTCACCGATACTCAGGGCGTGATGGGCATGCACTACGCGCGTCACGATGGTGAAGCGGAAGATGTCGCTGTGGCGCTGAACGAGCAGTATCAGCCGCGTTTTGCCGGTGATGACCTGCCGTCTAACCCGGTTGCCTGTGCCGTGGCGATTGCCGATAAGATGGACACCCTGGCGGGTATCTTCGGTATCGGTCAGCATCCAAAAGGCGACAAAGACCCGTTTGCGCTGCGTCGTGCCGCGCTGGGCGTACTGCGTATCATCGTTGAGAAGAACCTGAATCTGGATCTACAAACGTTGACCGAAGAAGCGGTTCGTCTGTATGGCGACAAGCTGACTAACGCCAACGTGGTGGATGATGTGATCGACTTTATGCTTGGTCGCTTCCGCGCCTGGTATCAGGATGAAGGTTACACCGTCGATACCATTCAGGCAGTACTGGCGCGTCGTCCGACTCGTCCGGCTGATTTCGACGCACGTATGAAGGCGGTTTCGCACTTCCGTACGCTGGAGGCCGCGTCCGCGCTGGCTGCAGCGAACAAGCGTGTATCGAACATCCTGGCGAAGTCTGAAGAGACGCTGAATGACCGCGTAAATTCGGCAACGCTGAAAGAGCCGGAAGAAATTGCGCTGGCGCTGCAGGTTGTGGTGCTGCGCGATAAGCTGGAGCCTGTCTTTGCAGCTGGTCGTTACCAGGAGGCGCTGGTTGAGTTGGCGGAACTGCGTGAACCGGTTGATGCGTTCTTCGAGAAAGTGATGGTCAACGTGGAAGATAAAGATCTGCGTATTAACCGTCTGTCTATGCTCGCAAAACTGCGCGAACTGTTCCTGCGCGTAGCGGATATTTCTCTGCTGCAGTAACGCTCCTGAACTGACTTAGAAAAAGCCGGATAAGCATTGTGCCATCCGGCTTTTTTGTATGTAGTTAGCGCAGTTGTAATTTTGTCAGACAGGTCTGGCTGTCTTCCATCGTCTTGATGGGATACTCCGCTGTTTTACCGTTGTAACTTACCGCGATTGTGCCTGCCATATTGCGCGGTAGCCATACCCCGACGAAGCCATTTCGACCACTCTTCATCACTTTTTGTACCACCACCTCACCCTTGTTATCCGTCACTTTGACATTGAATGCCTTCTCCGGCATTTCGCCCTGGCAGCCAGAAAGGCTGTGGTTGAAGCAAGGATGTGTTTGCCATTCATAGGGGGCAAATGACAGATAGAACTTGTCACCGAGCGGTAGGGTATAAATCTGATCGCCCGAAGAGAGCTTCAGTTCGGTACTGGTGATTGATGCTGAGTACGGCAGCGGGCGGTTCTGTGGCGACTGGTCAATGGTCTCGACGATTTGCTCGACGGATTTACCGCTGAGCCCGTGTTCCGCCAGAAAAGCAGCTTCCGGAGTTGCTGCGAACGCGCTACCGGTTGTGAGCAAACCTAAAACCAGCAGCAGTGAGGATTTCGACATAGCTTCAATTCCTTGTGAATATTGTGGAATACAGACTGGCTCACTATAAAGCTTGCCCTTAGGGAAAGGTCAAAGGGAGGACGGGTAAAGTAATGCAAAGAAGCGTTTGGGCGGGGAGTCTTGCGAAGTACAGATAAAAAAAATCCCAGCCGTTTGGCAGGGATTCAGAATTTTGAGCTTTTTAAGCTTACAGGCTGGTTACGTTGCCAGCTGCCGGGCCTTTAGCGCCGCTTTCGATGGTGAAGGAAACTTTCTGACCTTCGTCCAGAGATTTGTAGCCATCGTTCTGGATAGCAGAGAAGTGTACGAACACGTCTTTAGAGCCATCGTCAGGAGTGATGAAGCCGAAACCTTTGTCAGCGTTGAACCATTTTACGATACCAGTCATTTTACCGGACATAGTGTATTACCTTTTAAAAAATAAGTGTGCCTTTCGGCGATATGGCGTGCTTTACAGATTTTTTAACAGTAAAGGAAATGCTCACTACGAAGGGTATCAACGATAACTCTTGAAGGGACTTGCCTTACTAACTGCTGTAATGGTCTGTACGTCAAACCGTTGAGGGCATTAACTCATTTTACGCATGTGGATGCAACTACTATTTTCTTTTTTGTGGATAACCCCCTTAAGGGAACGGCCCTTTTACAGGACCGTTCATAAGTAAAATTAAAAAATAGTTCAATCCATCAGTTGCTTACTTAATCTTGGGTCTGCCTGAATCAGGCGCATTAACTTCAATTCGGTATTGGAAGGCTTTACGCGTTTAGACTCCCATTCATGAACCGTCGCGACCGTCACGCCCATCACTCGGGCAAAATCATCTGTTTTTAAACCTGTCCCTCGTCGTAGCTGTTCAAATTCGGTGAAAGGGTTGGTTTTTTGCGTCAGAGTAACCGTCTGCGATACATCTTTAAAAACAATCTGCTCCAGACTGCTCAGCAGTTCAAACATAGGATCTTTGTATTCCATTGAGAACTCCTACAAATCACACAGCGGGATCGTGAATTTCATCGAAGCTCATTAAGAGTAGTCGGAAAAAATGAAGCCGGATTTTAGGTTTGTGTGATGGATTCGTTTCAGCGGATCGGGGTCGACAATCTTTTGCAGGCTAACGAACTGATAAAGGTCGTGATCTGCGAACGATCGATCCCGATTGTAAAGATGACTAAAATATGACGTCGTGTGGTAAATGGCGCATTGTTTAGCAAAACGATGGGTGGCGGGAGCGGTTATTTTCCCCCACAAGATTACGCGGAAAGGGTATCTTGCGGGGCTGACCTGGACTATCCTTGTCAACGTCAGGCACGCGGGTGTCGTTGTGCGCATTTTTGGGTGAAAGGAGTATTAAAATGGCGACAGGTAAGTCCTGCTCTCGCTGGTTTGCGCCTGTTTTGGCGCTCTTAATGGTAGTTGGCCTGAGTGGGTGTTTTGATAAAGAAGGCGATCAACGCAAAGCGTTTATCGATTTTCTGCAGAATACTGCAATGCGTAGCGGAGAGCGTTTACCAACGCTGACCGCCGATCAGAAAAAACAGTTTGGCCCGTTTGTGTCCGATTACGCGATTCTGTATGGCTATTCGCAGCAGGTTAATCAGGCAATGGACTCCGGTCTGCGCCCGGTGGTTGATAGCGTAAATGCGATTCGTGTTCCTCAGGATTATGTGACTCAGCGTGAACCGCTGCGTCAGGCAAATGGTGCGTTGGGCGTATTAGGGCAACAGTTGCAGAATGCGAAACTGCAGGCAGATGCTGCGCATGGCGCGCTGAAGCAGGGCGAGGATCTGAAGCCGGTCTTTGACCAGGTCTACAATAAAGTCGTCACTGTACCTTCAGAGGCGCTACAGCCGCTGATCCCTGCCGCGCAAATCTTCACGCAGCAGTTAGTGCAGGTCGGTGATTTTGTGGCACAGCAGGATACGCAGGTGAGCTTTGTCGCTAACGGTATCCAGTTCCCAACTTCACAGCAGGCAAGTCAGTACAACACGCTGATTGGCCCGTTGGCCTCTCAGCATCAGGCATTTAATCAGGCCTGGACTGCTGCGGTGAATGCCGCTCAGTAATGAAGGCGCTGTAATACATAAAAGGCCGGGTAAGCGTAAGCGCTACCCGGCCTTTTGTTTATGGCGCGACCTGCGGGTTCACGCAATTCTTCTCAACGCGTCCTTGCAGCGCATCGATTAAGTTATCCACCGCACAGGCCGCCATGTTATAGCGCGTTTCATGCGTCGCTGAACCTATGTGCGGTACGGCTACCACGTTTGGCAACGCTAATAACGGTGAGTCTGCCGGTAATGGCTCCTGCTCAAACACATCCAGGCCTGCGGCATGAATTTCCCCGCTTTGCAGGGCGGCAATCAGCGCTTTTTCATCGACCACCGGCCCACGCCCGGCGTTAATGAAAATGGCGGAGGACTTCATTTTGGCAAACTGTTCTGTACTAAACAGATGATGCGTTTCTGCGGTTAACGGCAGGATCAGGCAGACAAAATCGGACTCCTGCAACAGCGTATCGAGGTCGCAGTAACGCGCGTTGAAGCGTTCTTCCGCCTCCTGGTGATGACGGCGCGCGTTATAAAGAATCGGCATGCTAAAACCAAAATGCGCGCGTTGCGCCAGCGCCAGACCAATACGGCCCATGCCGACAATCCCCAGCGTTTTGTGGTGTACATCCGTACCAAACCAGTCCGGCCCGATACTTTTGGTCCATTCGCCAATTTTCACCCGTTCAGCAACTTCTACTACGCGGCGAGCGGTGCTTAACACCAGCGCCATTACCGTATCGGCGACAGTTTCCGTCAGCACGGTTGGTGTGTGCATCAACAGCACCTTGCGCGCGTTGAGGGCATCGACGTCGAAGTTGTCATAACCTACGGAAATCGTGGATGTCGCACGAAGCCTGGGCATTCTCTCCAGTAGGGCGGTATTGACGGCTTCACTGGAACCCAGCAGACCTTCCGCGTTGGCAAAAGCCTCGGCGTGCTGTGCGACCGTTTCCGGGCGCAGGTTAGGCACATGAGTCACAGTAAAATGCTCTTCCAGGCGATGCAGTAAATCGTCAGGTAACGCTTTATAGAGAATAATGGACGGCTTCATGCGAATCTCCGTAAGTTAAAATTTAAGCGTGGCGTGCGCCAATAGGTAATTGCTGATTATTAGCAGGCTTAACAATTAAAGTTAGCCATACTGAGACAAAAAGCGCCACCCCCATAAAAATGTACGAGGCGGATGGGCTGCCGGTTGCGCCATTGAGGTAGCCGACAAACCATGAACCAAAGAATGAGCCTAGCGCGCCCATGCTGTTAATCAGCGCCATTGCACCCCCGGCGACGTTGCGCGGCAGCATTTCCGGGATGATGGCGAAGAAAGGGCCATATGGGGCGTACATTGCCGCACCCGCAATAACTAACAGCGTGTAAGAAATCCAGAAGTGGTCTGCACCCACGGCCCAGGAGCCGATAAAAGCGAAAGCGGCTATCAATAACAGCGGCCAGACAAACAGTTTACGGTTTTGCAGCTTATCGGAGGCCCAGGAGACGAGGATCATCGCCGCCGTCGCCGCCAGATAAGGTACAGATGACAGCCAGCCAACCTCTACCATGCCCAGATTTGCGCCGCCGTTGCGGATAATCGACGGTAGCCACAGGACAAAACCATAGACGCCAATACTCCAGGCGAAATACTGCATGCACAGCAGGATGACGTTACGTGAGCGGAAGGCCTCGCTATAGTTACGCACGGCTTTGATGCCTTGCTGCTCTTTTTCCAGTTGCGCCTGAAGGGCGGCTTTTTCAGATTCTGACAGCCAGCCGACCTGAGACGGTTTGTCTTTTACCAATACCCACCAGCAGAACGCCCAGATGATGGCCGGGAAGCCCTCGATGATAAACATTTCCCGCCAGCCCAGCGCCTGAATCAGATAACCGGAAACCACAGACATCCACAGGACGGTAACCGGGTTACCGAGGATCAGGAAAGTGTTAGCGCGCGAGCGCTCGGATTTCGTAAACCAGTTGCTGATATAAATCAGCATTGCGGGCATCACCGCGGCTTCAACGACGCCAAGAATAAAGCGGATGGCGGCAAGCATTGGAATATTGCTGACCATACCGGTTAACGACGCGCATGCGCCCCAGAGGATCAGACAGACAAAAATCAGTTTTCGTACGCTGCGCCGTTCTGCGTAAATCGCGCCTGGGATCTGAAAGAAGAAATAGCCGAGGAAAAACAGAGCGCCCAGCAGGGAAGAGATCCCTTTGGTAATGCCGAGGTCCTCGTTGATACCGGCGGCGGAGGCGAAGCTGAAGTTCGCACGGTCAAGGTACGCCAGGCTATACGTGATAAACACGATTGGCATAATGTACCACCAGCGTTTTGCTGCATTAGTTGAGCTATTCATAGACTGCCCTCTGGTTATGCTGATACGCCGCCTCTGTATGTAGGGTACAGAGACAGAGTTGGCCGGGAGTTTATTCCCCTAATTGTTCACGTGTGGGTAATCCTTCGCTGTCGCCCTGAACCTGAATGGCCAGTGCGCCGATTTTATTGCCGCGGGTCACCGCCTGATGCAGCGAACGGCCTTCCAGCAGGGCGCTGATAACGCCCACGGCAAAGCCATCGCCTGCGCCGACCGTATCGACCACGTTGTCGACTTTTACCGGTGCAACGCAACCTTGTTCACCGCTGGCTGTTTTGTACCAGGCGCCATCAGCCCCGGTTTTGATGATCACGGCCTTCACTCCGTGACGCAGATAAAAGTCGGCGATGGCTTCAGGCGTCTGTTGGCCGGTTAAAATCATCCCCTCTTTTAATCCAGGTAAAACCCAGTCAGCCTGGAATGCCAGCCGGTTCAGTTTTTCCACCATTTCGGCTTCGCTTTTCCACAGTACCGGACGCAAATTTGGGTCGAACGAGATGGTCTTCCCCTGGGCTTTCAGTGTGCGGGCGGTGTGCGCCAGTAGTTCATAGGAGCTGGCAGAAAGCGCTGCCGCCACGCCGCTCAGGTGCAAGTGGCGCGCGCTGGCGAAATAGTCCTCGTGATAATCCTCAACGCTGAGGTGGCTGGCGGCGGACCCTTTGCGGAAATACTCCACAATGGGATCGGTTCCATTTTCGACCTTAGATTTAAGCTGAAAGCCGGTAGCGTAACGCCCATCCAGGGTAACTCCCTGCGCATCTATCCCTTCTTTTTCCAGCGACTTAATGATAAAACGACCAAAACTGTCGTTGCCTACGCGGCTCACCCAGCCGACCTTCAGGCCCAGACGAGCAAGACCGGTCGCCACGTTGAGTTCAGCGCCTGCAACGCGCTTGATAAACTGCTCTACATCCGTGAGTTCGCCGGTTTGCGTGGCGACAAACATCGCCATCGCTTCACCAATAGTGACCGCATCCAGTGAATTTTTCATGTGTTACTCCTCGCGTAACAGCTCGACGTAGTGGCGGGTAACCGCCGTCAAATCCTGCCCTTCCAGGGGGAACTCAATACCGCGCGGAACATCGTTGGGCAGCGTTTTTAACAGCGCCAGCCAGCGTGAATCTGCTTCATCAGGCGGTACGGCTCGGTAGCTATCGCGATGCGTAACTGCGGCTTTGACATGGATATATCCGACGGTTGGCGCCAGGTTCTGCGCGGCCTGTTCCGGGGAGTCGCCAACCCACAGCCAGTTGCCCATATCGAAAGTCAGAGATATCGGCAGGTTTTGCGTCTGACAGGCTTCATTAAAACGTTGCATCGGCTGCAGGCGTCCGCAGGCGGTCTGATCGTTTTCCACAACCAGCTCCATGCCGCTGTTGTCCAGCCATTCACGTAAATCGTCGAACTGTTCGGTATGGGAAAAATGACCGAGAGAGACTTTTAACCACAGCGCCTGTAGGGCCTGCGCTTCTTCGAGGAGCTGCGGAAGTCGGGGATTCAGGTTCCCATCCTCAAGGAATAACGGTTCAGGCGCTGAATAACAGGCCAGCAGGCCGAAGAGTTCGATTGCAGAGGCCATTGTGGACAGCGTTTTCAGCTCGGCGTCGGTTAATAACTCGCGGCGGATTTCGACGCCGTCAGCACCGGCTTCGGCAATGATGGGCAACATTGCCGTTTGCCCGCCTGCTGCCCGCACCTGGTCGTAGCCGTAGGCGGCGGTAACCACCATAATTTTTCTTTTCATGGAAACTCCAGACTAGCATTCTTGTTATAACGCTAGATGGAACCGGTTCCAAAGAAAAGCTCATGATGTCGAATTTATGATCACCATCACGAAGGAAATTTAACGGGCGGTTGAGCCGCGCACGATCAGCTCGCCGGAGAATACCTGTTCCTGAATGGCAGCAGAGCCGCCATCAATTCGGCGTACAACCTGCTCAACGGCGGTGTAGCCAATCTGCCATGTGGGTTGTTTCAACGTGGTGATACCGACGCCCGCCAGCTCCGCCCATTCCAGTTCGTCAAAACCGAGCAGGCCGATATCGCTGCCCCAGTTAAGGCCAATGCGCTTCAGGGCGCGGGCAACCTGCAGCGTGAGAGCGCCGTTTGCAGAGATAACGGCTTTGCGCATCCCCCGATGCTGCTGGTGAAACTGGCGCAGCGTGTCATCCAGTTGCGTATTGTCCGTTAGCGGGACTTCGGCATTTTGCGCGATAACGCCGGGGTACTGTGCGAGCGTGGCGCGAAAAGCGCTCAGGCGTTCGCGGCGGGTATTCACCATGCCCAGCGGTTCGCTGAGGAACAGGATGGCTTCAAAACCTTGCTCGACCAGATGTTCAGTGGCAACCGTTGCCGCCTGGGTGTTATCCAGCCCGACCATATCACAGGCAAAATCGGGGATTTTACGGTCAATCAGTACCATCGGTAGCGCAGACTGTTGCAGGCGGTTCAGCCCCTCTTCGCGCATTCCAACGGCGTTGACCACAATCCCTTCGACCTGGTAGCTGCGCAGCAGGTCGAGATAATGCAGCTCCTGATCCACTTCGTTGTTGGTGTTACACACCAGCGGGGTAAAGCCCTTATCGCGACAGGCGGCTTCAATACCGCTTAACACGTTGACGGAGTAGGGATTAGTAATATCGGCGATGATCAGACCAATCAGACGGGTACGACCGTGTTTCAGGCCTCTTGCCATCAGGCTGGGACGGTAGTCGAGATCGGCAATGGCTTGTTCAATGCGGGCCAGTAGCGCGTCGGAAAGCAGGTGCTTTTCACCGTTGAGGTAGCGTGAAATGCTGGTCTTGCCGGTTTTTGCGGCTTTCGCCACATCGCTGATGGTTGCCCGTGTTGATTTGCTCATCGCTGATTTCCCTAAATTTGGTGACAACACCTTAACGCGAAAATCAACGATGGCAAGTGCTTCATGCCGGATAAGACGCTGCCATTATCCGGCACAAAACGTTACTGGAGCGGGCTTAAGGTGATCTCTACGCGGCGGTTTTGCGCTTTACCTTCCGCCGTGCTGTTGCTGGCGATCGGATTTGCCGGGCCCATACCCTGAGTGCGGATACGGTTAGCGGCGACGCCTTGAGTGATTAAGGCGCTGGCCACGGAGTCCGCGCGCTGCTGCGACAGGCGCATATTCAGATCCTGACTGCCGGTGCTGTCGGTGAAGCCGAGCACGTTGACGGCGGTTTTATTGTACTCTTTCAGTACCATTGCCACGCCGGTCAGGGTGTTGGCACCCGCAGGTTTCAGGTTGCTGCTGTTGCTGTCGAAGGTGACGTTATTTGGCATATTCAGGATGATGTTATCGCCACTGCGCGTCACGCTGACGCCCGTCCCTTGCATTTTGTCGCGCAGTTTTGCTTCCTGCACGTCCATGTAATAGCCGACACCGCCGCCAACGGCCGCGCCAGCCGCCGCACCAATCAGCGCGCCTTTGCCGCGATCTTTCTTCGAAGAAGAGAGTGCGCCAATACCCGCGCCGACCAGAGAGCCAATACCCGCGCCAATGCCGGATTTACCCGCTTCGCGTTCGCCGGTGTAAGGGTTTGTTGTGCAGCCAGAAACCGCCAGGGCGCCGCTCACGATGGCAGCAATAACAAAAACACGTTTCTTCATCTTAATTCCTTAATGACTTTTTCTTCTTTGCCACAGCGACCGTGGCGGTTGATTATGACGTGTGAACATGAAGAAAATTCCAGGGAAGACTCTGAAATTTGTAAGTAACATTGAACGGCATAATAAATAAGCCGTCACATCGCATTCAGGAGCGCCATCTTGGCTAATTCACCCGCACATTACTCGGTGTTAACCGCCGCCCACTGGGGACCTATTCTCGTCGAAACCGATGGCGAGACGGTTTTCTCCTCTCGCGGCGCGCTGCCCACCGCCCATCCCAACTCTTTGCAAACCGTGGTGCGCGACCAGGTACACAGTAAAACACGGGTACGTTTTCCCATGGTGCGTAAAGGCTTTCTCGCCTCGCCGGAGAATCCGCAGGGGGGGCGCGGGCAAGATGAATTTGTTCGTGTCAGTTGGGACGACGCGCTGAATCTTATCCATACGCAGCATAAACGCATCCGTGACAGCTACGGGCCGGCCTCGATTTTTGCCGGTTCCTACGGCTGGCGTTCCAACGGCGTGTTACACAAAGCCGCAACCCTGTTACAGCGTTATATGGCGCTGGCGGGTGGTTATACCGGGCATCTGGGGGATTACTCGACGGGCGCTGCGCAGGCCATCATGCCGTACGTGGTGGGCGGTAACGAAGTTTACCAGCAGCAGACCAGTTGGCCGGTGGTGCTGGAGAACAGTGAAGTGGTGGTGTTATGGAGCGCCAATCCGCTGAATACCCTGAAAATTGCCTGGAACGCCTCCGACGAGCAGGGCCTCGCTTACTTTGAGGCACTGCGTGGCAGCGGGAAGCGGTTGATCTGTATCGATCCGATGCGATCGGAAAGCGTCGATTTCTTTGGCGAGAAGATGGAATGGATCGCTCCGCATATGGGGACCGACGTGGCGCTGATGCTGGGTATCGCGCATACGCTGGTGGAAAACGGCTGGCACGACGCGGACTTTCTCACCCGGTGTACGACCGGATATGACCGTTTTGCCGACTATCTGCTGGGCAAATCTGACGATGTTGCAAAAACGGCAGAATGGGCCGCTGAAATTTGTGGTGTTCCGGCGGCGAAAATACGTGAACTTGCGGCTATATTTCACCAAAACACCACCATGCTGATGGCGGGGTGGGGTATGCAACGCCAGCAGTATGGCGAGCAGAAACACTGGATGATTGTCACGCTGGCTGCCATGCTCGGGCAAATCGGGACGCCTGGCGGCGGCTTTGGGCTGTCGTATCATTTTGCCAACGGCGGCAACCCAACGCGCCGTGCTGCGGTGCTGGCTTCAATGCAGGGCAGCGTTAAAAACGGCACCGACGCGGTGGATAAAATCCCGGTGGCGCGAATTGTTGAAGCGCTGGAGAACCCGGGTGGTTTTTATCAGCACAACGGTATGGACCGCCATTTCCCGGACATCCGTATGCTTTGGTGGGCAGGCGGCGCTAACTTCACCCATCATCAGGACACCAACCGTCTGATTCGCGCCTGGCAAAAACCGGAGCTGGTGGTTATCTCAGAGTGTTTCTGGACAGCCGCAGCGAAGCATGCCGATATCGTGCTGCCGGCGACGACGTCTTTTGAGCGTAATGATTTGACCATGACTGGCGATTACAGCAACCAGCATCTGGTGCCGATGAAGCAGGTTGTATCGCCGCAGGATGAAGCGCGAAATGATTTTGATGTCTTTGCCGAGCTGAGTGAACGCTGGGAGAAGGGCGGATATGAGCGATTTACTGAAGGCAAAAGCGAGCTGGAATGGCTGGAGACTTTTTACAACATTGCCGGGCAGCGTGGGGCTAGCCAGCAGGTGACGTTGCCGCCATTCACCGAGTTTTGGCAGCGGAATGCGCTGATCGAAATGCCGGAAAATGCCGCCAGCGCGCAGTTTATCCGTTTCGCGGATTTTCGCCGCAACCCACAGGCGCATCCGCTGAAAACGGACAGCGGTAAAATTGAAATCTACTCCGCGAGGATTGCCAGTTACGGTTACGCGGACTGTGCGGGGCATCCGATGTGGCTGGAGCCGGATGAGTGGTTCGGTAACGCCGAGCCGGGCCAGTTACAGCTGCTTTCCGCCCATCCGGCGCACCGTTTGCACAGTCAGCTAAATTACAGCGCGTTGCGCGAACAGTATGCGGTAGCGGATCGTGAGCCCGTCACGATTCATCCGCAGGATGCCAAAGCGCGCGGTATTGCGGATGGCGACACGGTCAGGGTGTGGAACCAGCGTGGGCACGTTCTGGCGGGAGCGGTCGTGACGACGGGAATTAAACCCGGTGTCATCTGTATTCATGAGGGCGCCTGGCCTGATTTGGATCTCGCCGCCAACGGTATTTGTAAAAATGGCGCCGTCAACGTGCTGACCAAAGATCTCCCCAGCTCGAAGCTGGGGAATGGCTGCGCGGGCAACACTGCGCTGGCGTGGCTCGAAAAATACAGCGGACCAACGTTGACGCTTACGGCGTTTGATCCGCCTGCCAACCCATAATCCACGTGGGATGGTGAGTCTCTTCCTGCCATGCGCCATCTTCAATGCGAAAACCCAGCGCATGGTAGAAGTTCACCGCTGATTGATTCTTCTGGTAGACCTCGAGGCTGAGTAACGAAAAGCGCTGCTGCACATGCTGCACCAGCGCTTTGCCGATCCCGCTTCTGATGGCGGCAGGCGCGACGAACAGCGCGCCGAGAAAACGGTCGTCAATGACGCTGGCAAAGCCTTTGAGCACCCCTTCTTCTTCCCATACCCAGGTTTGTGCGGCTGGCAGGTAAACATCCCGCACGATGGATTCACTTTCGCGCCAGTAGCGTTCTTCGATAAACGGATGGGCATGGATCGTGCTTTCCATCCACAGCGCCAGAATCGACGGTAGATCGTCAGCCTTTGATTCACGAATCATGTTGTTCTCCCGGGTAACAGATACAGCTGGTGACATGGTCGTTGACCAGGCCGCATGCCTGCATAAAGGAGTAACAGATGGTGGTGCCGACAAACTTAAATCCGCGTTTTTTTAACGCTTTAGACAGTGCATCTGACGCCGGTGTAGAGGTGGGGATATCGCTCAGGTTGGCGGCGCGGGTCAGTTGCGGTTGGTTATCAACAAACGACCAGACGAACTCGCTAAACGATTCTCCGTTTTGCGCCATGGTCAGAAAGGCGCGAGCGTTGCCTATAATGGCCTGAATTTTTCCTCGATGGCGAATAATGCCGGCATCCAGTACCAGTCTTTCCACATCTTCTTCGGTCATGGCCGCCACTTTTTCCGGGTCAAAATAGTGGAAGGCGTGGCGATAATTTTCCCGTTTCTTAAGCACGGTGATCCACGATAAACCGGCCTGTTGGCCTTCCAGACAGATCATTTCGAACAGCTTGTTGCCATCTGTTTCGGGGACGCCCCATTCCTTGTCGTGGTAGGCAATGTAAAGTGGGTCCTGGCTGACCCATCCGCAACGCTGCATATTCTTCCTCGCTGTTTTTACTGGCGTAAAAATTTCATTCGGCCCGCCTTGACGCGCCAGCTAAAAAGACAATATTTAATACAGGGCCTGATGGGCCCGATATCCTTCACACAATGACAATAATATCGCCGAATTCGGCTCTTTTCTGGAGTCGCGTTGATGATTATAAGAAACAGTAGTGGTCGCCAAAGGTTAACTCTGGCGAGCGTCGTAGTTTGTGCGCTGTTCATCAATACAGCATATGGCTGGCAACAAGAATATATCGTTGATGCGATGTCAGGGCATACGGCTGAACGTTATACATGGGACAGCGATCACCAACCACGTTATAACGACATTCTGGAAGAACGTATTCGCTCAACTCAAAGCGTGGCGGGTCCCGTGGTGAATCTGGCGGATGAAACGCCTATGGATGCGACCAGCGGCATGAGTATGGGCTGGAACTTTCCGCTTTCAAGGCAGGTGATGACCGGTCCGGTGGCCGCGCTGCATTATGACGGTTCGACCACGTCTACTTACAACGAATTTGGCGATAGCGTGACGTCGGTAACGCAGAACGATCCGCTGTGGCATGCCAGCGTCAGCACGTTAGGCTGGCGAGTCAATTCTCAGTTCGGTGATGTGCGACCGTGGGCGCAAATCAGCTATAACCAGCAGTTTGGCGAGAATATCTGGAAAGCGCAGTCGGGCCTCAGTCGCATGACGGCGGCGGGTCAAGACGGTAACTGGCTGGATGTTACCGTTGGCGCAGATATGCTGTTGAACAGGCACATGGCGGCTTACGCGGCGCTTTCGCAGGCGGAAAATAGCGCCAATAACAGCGACTATATGTACACCATGGGAGTGAGTGCCAAATTTTAACGCAAAAAATCATCAGCTAAACATCTCCGTTACATATTGAGAACAGCAATCACACGCCCCTCAGCGATAGCGTGTACTAACTCTTACGATAAAATTCAGTAACCCGACTTTTTGTCTCGTCATTCATTCCGCATTCCAGGCATTTCATTCCGTCCTGGTGGCATTTCATGCCGTTTTCTCCTGGCCATAAAAGCGCTTCGGTATGGTTGTTGGCAGAGAATTTCCCATTTTGCTTATGCAGGAAGACTGCCATGAAAACTTCTGATTATCAGCGCACACGCTGGCTAACACTGATCGGCACGATTATTACCCAATTTGCTTTAGGTTCTGTTTATACCTGGAGCCTGTTTAATGGCGCGCTCTCTTCTAAGCTCGATGCGCCGGTAAGTCAGGTGGCATTTTCCTTTGGCCTGCTGAGCCTCGGGCTGGCGATTTCCTCTTCCGTTGCCGGCAAGCTGCAGGAACGTTTTGGCGTGAAACGCGTCACCATGGCCTCCGGTATTTTACTCGGCGTCGGTTTCTTCTTAACCGCCCATTCCAACAGTCTGATTATGCTGTGGCTGAGCGCCGGTGTGCTGGTTGGTCTGGCGGATGGTGCAGGTTACCTGTTAACGCTTTCCAACTGCGTAAAATGGTTCCCTGAGCGTAAAGGGCTGATTTCCGCCTTTGCCATCGGTTCTTATGGCCTTGGCAGCCTCGGTTTTAAATTTATCGACAGCCAACTGCTGAGCACCGTGGGCCTGGAAAAAACCTTCATGATTTGGGGCGCGATCGTACTGGTGATGATCGTCTTTGGCTCCACGCTGATGAAAGATGCGCCGAATCAGGAAGTGAAAGCGAAGAATGGCGTGGTTGAGAACGACTACACCCTGGCGCAGTCCATGCGCAAACCGCAGTACTGGATGCTGGCAGTCATGTTCCTGACGGCGTGTATGAGCGGTCTGTACGTCATTGGCGTGGCGAAAGATATCGCACAAAGCCTGGCGCATATGGATGTGGCGACGGCGGCGAATGCGGTTACCGTCATTTCTATCGCGAACCTGTCGGGTCGTCTGGTGCTGGGGATTCTGTCCGATAAAATCTCCCGTATTCGCGTGATCACCATTGGTCAGGTCGTTTCGCTGGTCGGTATGGCTGCACTGTTGTTCGCGCCGCTGAATGACGTAACCTTCTTTATGGCAATTGCCTGTGTCGCGTTTAACTTTGGCGGCACCATCACCGTATTCCCGTCACTGGTCAGCGAGTTCTTCGGTCTGAATAACCTGGCTAAAAACTACGGTGTTATTTACCTGGGCTTCGGTATCGGTAGCATTTGCGGTTCCATTATCGCCTCGCTGTTTGGCGGGTTCTATGTGACCTTCTGCGTTATCTTTGCGCTGTTAATCATTTCGCTGGCGCTTTCTACCACTATTCGTCAGCCACAACGTAGCGTCTATACCGAGGCGCACGCCTAAATCTATTAGTAGTATGATTAATACCTGGCGCATATATTTACAAAAATTTATGCGCCATTTTCATTCTCTATAAGCACTTTTGCTCCCTCCTGTGGTCTACTTACCCGCGCCCGTAGACATTTCACCTCTGCTGTTGTCGCATTTTTCCTCTGTCAGGTCTGATTGATCGCTGCTCAGGGTTTTTTATCCCGATTTCCAGGGTTTGTTTGCATGAGATACATTAAGTCGATGACGCAGCAGAAACTCAGTTTCTTGCTGGCAATCTATATCGGTTTGTTTATGAACTGTGCTGTATTTTTCCGTCGCTTTAGCGGATATGCGCACGATTTTACCGTCTGGAAAGGACTCTCCGCGGTTGTTGAATTGGCCGGCACTGTGCTGGTGACCTTCTTTTTACTACGCCTTCTCTCTTTGTTTGGCCGCCGCGCCTGGCGTGTCCTGGCAACCTGTTTGGTGCTGTGTTCTGCCGGCGCCAGTTATTATATGACCTTCCTGAACGTGGTAATTGGTTACGGTATTATCGCCTCCGTAATGACCACGGATATTGATTTATCGAAAGAAGTCGTCGGCTGGCATTTCATCGTGTGGCTGGTTTCGGTCAGTATTATTCCCTTGGTGCTGATTTGGAGTAACCGCTGCCGCTACACGTTGATGAGACAAATTCGTACGCCGGGCATGAGGTGGCGTAGCGTAGCGGTAGTTTTACTGGCCGGCCTGATGGTATGGGCGCCGATTCGCCTGCTGAGCATGCAACAGAGAAGCGTAGAGCGAGAAACAGGTATCGATTTACCCAGCTATGGCGGGGTTGTGGCAAACTCTTACTTGCCGTCAAACTGGCTCTCTGCGCTGGGTCTGTACGCCTGGGCACAGGTGGATGAATCCTCAGACAACAAATCGCTGATGAACCCGGCGAAGAAATTTACCTATGTTGAGCCTAAGAACCTCGACGACACCTATGTGGTCTTTATTATCGGCGAAACCACCCGCTGGGACCATATGGGGATTTTTGGCTATGAGCGAAATACCACGCCAAGGCTCGCCCAGGAGAAAAACTTGGCCGCGTTCCGTGGATATTCCTGTGACACGGCGACCAAACTTTCGCTGCGCTGTATGTTTGTGCGTGAAGGTGGGGCGGAAGAAAACCCGCAGCGTACCCTGAAAGAACAAAACGTCTTTTCCGTGCTCGGTCAGTTAGGGTTCAAGACAGACCTCTACGCGATGCAAAGCGAGATGTGGTTCTACAGCAATACCATGGCGGAGAACATCGCTTACCGAGAGCAGATTGGCGCAGAGCCGCGTAACCGTGGCAAGAACGTTGACGATATGCTGTTGATTACCGAAATGCAGCAGTCTCTGCAACCGACGGATGATGATGGCAAACGTCTGATTATTTTGCATACCAAAGGTTCGCATTTTAACTACACGCAGCGCTACACCCGCGAATATGCGCAGTGGAAGCCGGAGTGTGTCAATGTGGATAGCGGTTGCTCGAAAGCCGAGATGATTAACTCTTTTGATAACTCGGTAACCTATGTTGATCACTTTATTACCAAAGTGTTTGATCAACTGCGGGATAAGAAAGCGATAGTGTTCTACGCCGCCGATCACGGTGAGTCGATTAACGAGCGTGAGCACCTGCACGGTACGCCGCGTAAAATGGCTCCGCCAGAGCAGTTCCGCGTTCCAATGCTGGTGTGGATGTCAGACAAATATCTGGAAGATCCAGACCATGCGAAGGCGTTTGCACACCTGAAGCAAGAAGCTGATATGAAGGTGCCGCGTCGTCATGTGGAACTGTACGACACTATTTTGGGTTGCCTCGGTTATACCTCGCCAAATGGCGGTATTAACGAGAATAACAACTGGTGCCGTATCCCGGACGCGAAGAAGGTTACGGCTCAGTAATTGGGCTGCTGACTTTCTCGCCGATCAAATGGCATTTTGATACTAAGGGATTGACGGGGGCGCGGCTGAGCAGTAAGATGCGCCCCGCATTCGGTGATTGGCGCAGCCTGGTAGCGCACTTCGTTCGGGACGAAGGGGTCGGAGGTTCGAATCCTCTATCACCGACCAAATTCAAAACCCTGCTCAACGAGCAGGGTTTTTTGCATTTGAAACCCACGAGGATGAGAACCTCCGGGGGAAGAGGTTCGACTCGAGCGCAGCGAGAGAACGTTGCGTTAGCAACGGCCCGTAGGGCGAGCCACGTCAGTGGCGAGTAATCCTCTATCACCGACCAAAATTGACCTTCCTTTTATCTGCAAAAATTGTGCACCACTTCCCACTGACTGTTAACGATTCTGTGACATATTCCATTGCCTTTTTTTATATTTGCTTGAAACTTTTTTTGCGCTACTTATGGCTGAACCTGGCATTTTCCGCTGTGCGCTTTAGCGTTCATGGCATTAATCGCTCAGATATGCAGCATTAATTTAGAAAGTTTTAATAATTTGCATAAATGTTAATCACCAAATGTTGCGAAATATTAAGATGTTTATTCTGGCATAGTGCGCGTAGCACAAATTTCCCTGCTGAAAATGTCCTTCTGCACTTTTTTTAATCTTTGTTTGCGAATTCTCACCGTTGGTGTAAATCACGGTTACCTGTATTGACGTTTTCACATTCTGTTGACAGATTGTAGGGCATGAGGGGCATTTCATGGAGAATCCGCACTGCAACTCAGTCGCTTATGTGAACGGAATCCCTATCCTCTTAACGCCGACCCGGCCGGGTAAAAAACAAAAAAGGCCAGGCGGTGCAAACCCACTGCAAAGGGTAAAACAACAAACATCACATTTGGAGCAGAAGAATGAGTATTTCCTTGAAGAAGTCAGGGATGCTGAAGCTTGGTCTGAGCCTGGTGGCTATGACCTGCGCCGCAAGCGTACAGGCTAAAACTCTGGTTTATTGTTCAGAAGGATCTCCTGAAGGCTTTAACCCACAGCTTTTCACCTCTGGCACGACCTATGATGCCAGCTCCGTACCGATCTATAACCGCCTGGTCGAGTTCAAAACCGGTACAACTGAAGTGATCCCGGGCCTTGCTGAGAAGTGGGAAATCAGCGAAGACGGTAAAACCTATACCTTCCACCTGCGCCAGGGCGTGAAGTGGCAGGACAACAAAGATTTCAAACCGACGCGCGATTTAAACGCCGATGACGTGGTGTTCTCTTTCGATCGTCAGAAAAATGCCCAGAACCCTTACCACAAAGTCTCTGGCGGTAGCTATGAATACTTCGAAGGGATGGGTCTGCCAGATCTGATCTCCGAAGTGAAAAAAGTGGACGATAAAACCGTTCAGTTCGTGCTGACTCGCCCGGAAGCGCCTTTCCTGGCTGATCTGGCGATGGACTTCGCTTCTATTCTTTCCAAAGAATATGCAGACAACATGCTGAAAGCCGGTTCCCCGGAGAAAGTGGATCTGAACCCAATTGGGACCGGTCCGTTCCAGCTGCAGCAGTACCAGAAAGACTCCCGTATTCTGTATAAAGCATTCGAAGGTTACTGGGGCACCAAGCCACAGATTGACCGTCTGGTCTTCTCGATTACGCCTGACGCTTCCGTGCGTTACGCCAAACTGCAGAAGAACGAGTGCCAGGTGATGCCGTACCCGAACCCGGCAGATATCGCGCGCATGAAGCAGGATAAAAACATTAACCTGATGGAGCAGGCCGGTCTGAACGTTGGCTACCTTTCTTTCAATACCGAGAAGAAACCGTTTGATGACGTGAAAGTCCGTCAGGCGCTGACCTACGCGGTGAACAAAGAAGCCATCATTAAAGCGGTATATCAGGGCGCTGGCGTTGCCGCGAAAAACCTGATCCCACCGACCATGTGGGGCTATAACGACGACGTTAAAGACTACACCTACGATCCTGAAAAGGCTAAAGCGCTGCTGAAGGAAGCGGGTCAGGATAAAGGCTTCACCGTTGAGCTGTGGGCCATGCCGGTACAGCGTCCTTACAACCCGAACGCCCGCCGTATGGCGGAAATGGTTCAGGCTGACTGGGCGAAAATTGGCGTTCAGGCCAAGATTGTGACCTACGAGTGGGGTGAATATCTGAAACGCGCCAAAGCGGGTGAGCATCAGGCGGTGATGATGGGTTGGACCGGTGACAATGGGGATCCGGACAACTTCTTCGCCACCCTGTTCAGCTGTGCGGCAGCGAAAGACGGTTCCAACTACTCTCGCTGGTGCTACAAGCCGTTTGAAGATCTGATCCAGCCGGCGCGTGCGACCGACGATCACAACAAACGTATTGAACTGTACAAGCAAGCTCAGGTTGTTATGCACGATCAGGCCCCGGCTCTGATTGTTGCTCACTCCACCGTGTATGAACCAGTGCGTAAAGAAGTGAAAGGCTATGTGGTTGATCCATTAGGCAAACATCACTTCGAAAACGTCTCTGTCGAATAATTAAAAGCAAGCCAGGCAGTGCTACGGACCGTTAAGTCGGGTCACCGTAGCGCCACCTGACAGTAATGCTTTATCTCCCTCTCGCTGGAGGGGGAGATAAGATTTGTGAGCAATACAGATTCACGGTTCCAGGCCGTGCGTCATTAGAGAGAATCCGGGTTATGTTGCAGTTCATTCTCCGACGTTTGGGACTCGTCATCCCCACGTTTATCGGTATCACTCTTCTCACCTTTGCTTTCGTTCATATGATCCCCGGCGATCCGGTAATGATCATGGCGGGTGAGCGTGGAATTTCCCCTGAGCGTCATGCTCAACTGTTGGCTGAACTCGGGCTGGATAAACCGATGTGGCAGCAGTACCTCCATTACATCTGGGGGGTTATGCATGGTGATTTAGGTATCTCACTGAAAAGCCGATTACCGGTGTGGGAAGAGTTCGTTCCTCGCTTTAAAGCAACGCTGGAACTCGGCGTCTGCGCGATGATTTTCGCCGTTGCGGTGGGTATTCCGGTGGGGGTACTTGCTGCCGTTAAGCGCGGCTCCATTTTCGACCACACTGCCGTTGGCCTGGCGCTGACCGGTTACTCCATGCCGATTTTCTGGTGGGGCATGATGCTGATCATGCTGGTTTCCGTGCAGTGGAACCTGACGCCGGTTTCCGGTCGGGTGAGCGACATGGTGTTCCTTGATGATTCCAATCCCCTGACCGGTTTTATGCTGATTGACACCGCCATTTGGGGTGAAGAGGGCAACTTTATCGATGCGCTGGCGCATATGATCCTGCCGGCAATGGTGCTTGGCACCATCCCTCTGGCGGTAATTGTGCGTATGACTCGTTCATCGATGCTGGAAGTACTGGGTGAAGATTACATTCGTACCGCACGCGCCAAAGGCCTGACCCGTATGCGCGTCATCATCATTCACGCTCTGCGTAACGCGATGCTGCCCGTTGTGACCGTTATCGGCCTGCAGGTCGGTACGTTATTGGCTGGGGCGATCCTGACCGAGACTATTTTCTCGTGGCCGGGACTGGGACGCTGGTTGATCGATGCGCTACAACGCCGTGATTATCCAGTGGTACAGGGCGGGGTGCTGCTGGTCGCGACGATGATTATCCTCGTCAACCTGCTGGTAGACCTGCTGTACGGCGTGGTGAACCCGCGTATTCGGCATAGGAAGTAAGGGGCCATCATGTCACAGGTTACTGAAAATAAAGTTATTGCTGCACCGGTGCCCATGACCCCGCTGCAGGAGTTCTGGCACTATTTTAAACGCAACAAAGGTGCGGTTGTTGGGCTGGTGTACGTTGTCGTGATGATCCTGATTGCGGTCTTTGCCAACGTCCTCGCGCCGTACAACCCGGCAGAGCAGTTCCGCGATACGCTGCTGGCTCCTCCTGCGTGGCAGGAAGGCGGTACCATGGCGCATCTGTTTGGTACTGATGATGTGGGCCGCGATGTGCTGTCCCGCCTGATGTACGGTGCGCGTCTGTCTCTGTTGGTCGGCTGTCTGGTGGTGGTGCTCTCCCTGCTGATGGGCGTGATTCTCGGGCTGATTGCCGGTTACTTTGGCGGGATTGTCGATAACGTCATCATGCGTGTGGTCGACATCATGCTGGCACTGCCGAGCCTGTTACTGGCGCTGGTGCTGGTGGCGGTATTTGGGCCCTCGATTGGCAACGCCGCGCTGGCGCTGACGTTCGTGGCATTGCCGCACTATGTGCGTCTGACGCGCGCCGCCGTCCTGGTGGAGGTTAACCGCGACTACGTTACCGCATCTCGCGTGGCCGGAGCCGGTGCGATGCGCCAGATGTTCGTCAATATTCTTCCTAACTGTCTTGCGCCGCTGATTGTTCAGGCGTCGCTTGGCTTCTCTAACGCCATTCTCGATATGGCTGCCCTCGGCTTCCTGGGGATGGGCGCACAGCCGCCTACGCCGGAATGGGGCACCATGCTCTCTGACGTGTTGCAATTTGCCCAAAGCGCCTGGTGGGTCGTGACCTTCCCGGGGCTGGCAATCCTGCTGACGGTGCTGGCATTTAACCTGATGGGTGACGGTCTGCGTGACGCGCTCGATCCCAAACTGAAGCAGTAAGAGGTTCGAGATGGCGTTATTAAATGTAGATAAATTATCGGTGCACTTCGGCGATGTGGGGTCCGAATTCCGTGCCGTAGACCGCATTAGTTACAGCGTGAACCAGGGTGAAGTGGTTGGCATTGTAGGGGAATCCGGTTCTGGTAAGTCCGTCAGCTCGCTGGCGATCATGGGACTGATTGACTACCCAGGTCGCGTTATGGCCGAAAATCTGGAGTTTAATGGTCGTGACCTGAAGCGCATCTCTGAGAAAGAGCGTCGCCAGTTAGTGGGCGCGGAAGTGGCGATGATCTTCCAGGACCCGATGACCAGCCTTAACCCGTGCTACACCGTCGGCTACCAGATTATGGAAGCCATTAAGGTGCACCAGGGCGGCAACAAAAAAACGCGTATTCAGCGGGCGATTGACCTGCTGACGCTGGTGGGGATCCCCGATCCGGCCTCGCGTCTGGATGTCTATCCGCACCAGTTGTCTGGTGGGATGAGCCAGCGCGTGATGATCGCGATGGCGATTGCCTGTCGTCCAAAGCTGTTGATTGCCGACGAACCGACAACGGCGCTGGATGTGACCATTCAGGCGCAGATCATCGAGCTACTGCTGGAATTGCAGCAAAAAGAGAACATGGCGCTGGTCTTAATCACGCACGACCTGGCGCTGGTGGCCGAAGCGGCGCACAAGATCATTGTGATGTACGCCGGGCAGGTAGTGGAAGCCGGGGCCGCGCAGGATATTTTCCGCGCGCCGCGTCATCCGTATACCCAGGCGTTGCTGCGCGCGTTGCCGGAGTTCGCACAGGATAAAGCGCGTCTGGCTTCGTTGCCGGGCGTGGTGCCAGGTAAATATGACCGCCCGACCGGTTGTTTACTGAACCCGCGCTGCCCCTATGCGACTGACAAATGCCGCGCTGAAGAACCTGAACTGAACCTGCTGGAAGGCGGTCGTCAGTCGAAATGCCACTACCCACTTGATGATGCCGGGAGGCCTGGGCTATGAGTACGCAAAAGGCCGCTTTGCCACAGCCGCTGTTGCAGGCAATTGACCTGAAAAAACACTACCCGGTGAAGAAGGGGATGTTCGCCCCGGAACGCCTGGTGAAAGCGCTGGACGGCGTCTCCTTTACCCTGGAACGCGGCAAAACGCTGGCGGTGGTAGGCGAGTCGGGCTGTGGGAAATCCACCCTTGGTCGCCTGCTGACGATGATTGAAGTCCCGACCGGCGGCGAGCTGTATTACCAGGGGCAGGATCTGCTTAAGCACGACCCGCAGGCGCAGAAGCTGCGCCGGCAGAAAATCCAGATTGTGTTCCAGAACCCTTACGGTTCCCTGAACCCGCGCAAGAAAGTAGGGCAGATTCTGGAAGAGCCGCTGCTGATCAACTCCACGCTAAGCAAAGAGGAGCGTCGTGAAAAAGCGCTGGCGATGATGGCGAAAGTGGGGCTGAAAACCGAGCACTACGACCGCTATCCGCACATGTTCTCCGGCGGTCAGCGTCAGCGTATTGCCATCGCTCGCGGGCTGATGCTTGATCCAGACGTGGTGATCGCCGACGAACCTGTCTCGGCGCTGGACGTTTCTGTTCGTGCGCAGGTGCTGAACCTGATGATGGACTTGCAGCAGGAACTGGGGCTGTCATACGTCTTTATCTCGCATGACCTGTCGGTGGTAGAGCACATTGCCGATGAGGTGATGGTGATGTATTTAGGCCGCTGCGTGGAAAAAGGAACGAAGGATCAGATCTTCAATAATCCGCGTCATCCGTATACGCAGGCTCTGCTCTCCGCGACGCCACGCCTGAACCCGGACGATCGCCGCGAGCGTATCAAGCTGACCGGTGAGCTGCCAAGCCCGCTGAATCCACCGCCGGGCTGTGCGTTCAATGCCCGCTGCCGTCGGCGTTTTGGTCCGTGTACCCAGCTTCAGCCGCAGCTGAAGGATTACGGTGGACAACTCGTGGCCTGTTTCGCTGTTGACCAGGATGAAAATCCACAGCAATAAACGTGGGTTATGACCTGATAACCGGAGCCTTGTGCTCCGGTTTTTTTATATTTTGTTTTTACGTCCACAATGTGAGTCCTCTGGCAGAACATTATTCCACAGCGTCTAAAATGTAGTCAGATTTCCTCTCGTCACAGAAATATCTATTTCGCAGTTGCTAACTGTCAGGAGCAAATGTGGTCACGATACGCTGGGATATTAAAACAATTGATCGTCTGTCGATGGTTGAGGATGTCCTGAAAGAATTTTCCTGCTGCGATATCAATATCATCTCCATGAAAGTCACGCCTGGACGGATCCTGATTAAATCCTGGTGCCGGCAGTTACAGGATATTTCCTGCGTGCAATCCTGTTTAGGCCGGCGCGCCGATATTATTAACGTCGCTTACCTGTGTGAAGAGATAAGCGAACTGTCAACGCCTGAGCCGGAACGCCCGCGCTATTTCTCTGACATTATTTGTAGCAGCCAGAGCATGCACTCGCTTATCGAAAAGGCGATAAAAATTGCCGACAGCAAATATACCGTTTTGATCCGCGGCGATACGGGTACTGGCAAAGAACTGCTGGCCCGGGCTATCCATAATTCCGGGCAGCGACGTTTTTATCCGTTTATTCCGGTCAACTGCTCTGCGCTACCTGAGTCGTTGATGGAGAGTGAATTCTTTGGCTATGAGAAAGGAGCTTTTAGCGGTGCAGATTGTAAAGGCAAAAAAGGGCTGTTTGAAATGGCCGATAAAGGCACCCTTTTTCTCGATGAATTTGGTGAAATGTCGCTGAGCTTACAGGCTAAATTACTGCGCGTACTTCAGGATGGCGGGATCCGTCGCGTTGGCGGGGCGCAAATTATTCCGGTCAATGTGCGCATTATTGTGGCAACTAACGCCAATCTGGAAGAGATGGTGGAACAACGTCTGCTGCGCGCCGATCTCTATTACCGCATCAATGTACTTTCACTGACCATTCCGCCCCTGCGGGAGCGCCCGCAGGATATCAGCCTATTGATTCGCCACTTTGTGCAGAAATATGCGAAGGAATTCCAGCGACGGATCATTCTGGATAAAGCCTGCTTTGATGCCCTGCATCATCACACCTGGCCGGGAAACGTTCGTGAACTGGAAAATACCATCATTCGCCTGATGCTGATGGCGGAATCTGATGTCATTACGCGGGAAGAATTAGGGATGGTGAATTTGCCTGCTTTTGAGCTGACGCCGACAGAGCGTCCTTTTAAAGAACAGGTTTTGTGTGCTGAACGCCAGCTTATTGAACAGATGGTGGAAGAGAATGTGTCGTCGCGGCATATCGCTAAAGCGCTGGGGGTGTCACATACCACGGTACTGAATAAAATTCGCAGCTATCAACTGGAGAGCGTGAGTTAAGCGCCGTCAGTGACTGACGGCGCTGTAAACGGATTAGTCAATCAGCTTCAATAATGGCGACAGGCACAGCAGGATCCCGTACAACAGGATTAGCCAGGTTTTCAGCCCGCGTAGTTTTTCCAGCTGCGTTACTTTATAGATCAGGAAAAACGGAATAATACACGACACAATCCCGTAAAGTGGGCTACCCAACTGGAAGAACACCAGTACCGATACACGAAATGACACCCAGATCACCAGGGTGATAACAATAAAGGTGCAAATACCCAGCGTAAGCACCAGGGGATTAATTTTCTCCACATCAATAATACGGCTCAGAACATTAAGGATAATACCCTTAATCGCCTCGTGGAACCCCAGATAAATACCAAAGAATGCGGTTAATACGGCGAAGATATTTAGCACCGTTGAGGTGATATGAATAATTTGCCCAGGAATGACTTGCGCTGCCAGCGCCAGTGCGGAAATATTTTGTTCGAAGGCTGAAACGGCCTCTTCATGACTAATAGAAAAGGTAAAAGAGAATGAGAAAAACAGAATGACCGCAATCAGCGTAATGTAACTGATGCGATGCGTGCGTATTGCCATGCGGGTGGCCAGAACCCGGTCCGCTACCCGCTTGCGGTAGGCGATGTTCATTGGGTTCAACACCTGAATAAACACCGCCGAGAAGAAGCAGAACGGGATGGTCAGCAGCACGTCGCGAAAGAAGACCGATGCTTCAGGGAATGCGCTGATATTAGAGAAGTTCCAGTGCGGAACCATCGCAAAACCAAACACGATGATGATCCCCACTTTAACTACCACCATCGGGCCGGAGATTTTAAACAGCAGCTTTTCTCCCCCGGAAGCAATGGCCACCAGCACGGCAAAAATGGCCACTTTATAGATTATCGATTGTGAAAGATCGGCATCGGTTAAGCCGAAGGTTTTGATATATGAGGCACTGTCAAAAACCACGGATAAGGAATAGATAAATATGCCGTGAATAATCATCAAAAAATAGATGACGCCAAGAAATACACCCCAGTTTTTTCCCAGGTAATGAC